>JAGLZG010000181.1 GCA_023131705.1 Nanobdellota archaeon | reverse complement strand
ATTAAAAAAACTCTGATTTATGTATTATAAACAGAAAGAATTTGCAGAGCTCTGTGGGAAAAACTCAGCCCACATTTCCAAATATATCTCCAGGGGAAAGATCATCAGATCTGGCAAAGTGATTGATTCGGATCTCCCAGAGAATATTGAATTCATGAAATCCTGTGGAGTTGATGTTGATGGAATTACTCCCTCTAATACTCAGGCAGAGCCTGTGATTGAGAAACCATCTCCCAGATCCTCTCCTGGAGATCCTGGGATTGATGATCCAGCTGTTGCAGAAACTGGGCAGTATTCACTCACTCTGCAGAAAACTGATGCTGATATCAATCTCAAAAATCAGAGATTGATCCTGCTACAATTGGAGGAGGCACGTATCAGAGGAGATCAGATCCCCACTGAGATGGTGAGAGATCTCATCTCCAGATTTTCAAAATCAATAATTAATGAGTATAAAGATCTGGCAGATAAATTCCTGATTGAGCTCATGCACAAAATGAAAGTATCAGCTGATATGAGTGCAGAGATAAAAGGGGAGATGATCAAATTGATCAACATCACACATGATAAGGCTATCACCACAGCAATCAAAGGGATTGAGGATGTAGTTTCCAATCAACAGAAAGCAAAAAAATGATAGATCCAGGATATGCAGAAACTCTGATTGGGCTGCTGGAATCATCCAGGGCAAACATCTCAAACATCCTGCCATCAGATTGGTGTGAGCAAAATAGGATGATGACATCAGACGTATCACCAATCCCAGGGATGTTCAGTTATGATAATTCACCATACACCAGGGAGATCATTGATTGCCTAGATCCTACACATCCAGCCAGGATTGTTGCAGTGATGAAAGGATCTCAGATTGGATTTAGTACAGGAGTAATTGAGGGAGGCATAGGCTGGATCATTAGCCAGCAGCCTGGGAATGTTCTTTTTTTGGTAGGGCATGCAGATCTGGTGATTGATGCAGGAACTAAAATGGATACGATGATTGACAACTCAGGAATCAGGGGGATGATCAAATCATCATCAGCCAGATCCAGAAATGTAAAATCAGGAGATACGGATAAAATGAAACAATTTCCAGGGGGATATTTGAAGCTGGGCACAGCCAATCATAAAACTCTGAGAAACATCTCCATGATGTATGGCTTTATTGATGATTTTGAATCCATGAGATCTGATACAAAGGAATCAGGAGCCACAGATAAAATGATCGAGCAGCGTTTCAAAGCATACAAAAAAAAAATGAAGCTCATGTATATCTCGACTCCAGAGAGAAAGGAGAGCAGCAATATTGAGCCAGTGTACATGCTGGGAGATCAGAGAAAGTATCACATCCCCTGCCCATGCTGTGGCTGATATATCCATCTGGAGTGGGAGGCAGAATCCAAAATTGATGATTTGGAGAGAGGTGGAATCACCTGGCTCCTGGATGATTCTGGAGAGCTCATCCCTGAATCAGTTGGATATATTTGCCAGGACTGTGGAGGATTTTTTGATGATTCCAATAAAACAGAGCTGGGGCAAATGGGAAAATGGATTGCAACTGCTAAGCCATCGCGTCCTGGATATTATTCCTACCATATCAATTCATTGTACTCTCCAGTTTATATGAGCAGCTGGGAGGATTATGTGAGAGATTGGATGGAGGCAAATCCAATTGGAGGGAATAGGGATGAATCAAAATGGAAAGTATTTGTGAATCAGGTGCTGGGTGAAACATATGAGCAGATCACAGAATCAATATCAGCCAATGTGCTGCAGCAGAATATCAGACCATATCAGATTGGGCTGCTGCCTGAAAAGCAATCTCTGGCAGATGGTAATGGGAAAATAGTTCTGATCACTCTGGGATCAGATTTGAATGGTAAGGATGACTCATACAAAAATCATGATGAGGATGATGCCAGGCTGGACTGGGAAATAATTGCTCATTCAGAATCAGGAGCAACATACTCAATATCACATGGATCTATAGGAACTTTCATTCCCAATCAGACAAAGGAACAGAAATCAAAAACTGATAGAAAAAAATACACATATAAGCATGGAACTCCCAACAGTGTATGGGGGGAATTCCAGGAAATTATCTCAGCTGTTTATTCCACTGATACAGGCAGGAAAATGAGAATCATGTGCAGTGGATTGGATTGTGGTGCTTATACTTCCTATGCCTATACATTCATTGACAACTGCAATGGCATTGTTTATGGGATGAAAGGAAAGGATATGGATAAATTCATATCTCAAAACAAGGATATAAAACTATTCAAACAAGCCCAGGAGAGAGG
>JAGLZG010000180.1 GCA_023131705.1 Nanobdellota archaeon | reverse complement strand
AATATAGCCAATTAATCCTTATTCTTATGCCTCTGTAGCATAGTAGCTATTGCGTTGCCTTGGTATATATAAACACAAAAAGGCAAAGGTCGGGGGTGCAAATCCCCTCAGAGGCTCGGGCTCGTGGTCTACCGGTATGACGTCGCCTCGACAAAAGCATAACAATGTTTTGCTTTCAAACTGGCGGAGGTAGAGGGTTCAATTCCCTTCGGGCCCATTTTCAATAAATTTATAAACTTAAAAATTATATCAGAACAAAGAGGTGATTTAGATTAAGTCAAAACTGACATCATATTTTTTTGTAATTTTCTTCCTGTTAATAACCTATATGTCATTTCTAATATTAAAACCTATTTTTACCCCTGTTGCCACATCTTTTATTATAGCTTTTATATTCTATCCTGTTTATAAAAGAGTATACAAAAAAACAAATAGGAAAAACCTGAGCGCTTTCCTTGTCTCGCTTTTGATTATATTAATTATAACCATACCAACATATTTTTTTATCAGTGCTGCTACAAAGGAAGTATCATCAGTATACTCAGACCTAAAGGTAAGGATAGATAGTGGAGAATTGCTTTCAATTGGCTGTAAAAACAACAATATAGTATGCACAATCTCAGAAAGCATAAACAAAAACAGGCAATTAAGGTTTTATCTTGATGATACAATAACCAAAGGTGTATCAAACATCACAACACAGGCTACTGGTTTTATTTTTTCAATACCCAGAAGGATTATTGATATCATGATAATATTTTTCCTTACCTTCTTTTTGTTAAAGGATGGTCCTAAGTTAGTGGATAAAGCAAGAGAGTTGATGCCATTAAAAGATGTGCATAAGGAAAAACTGCTGAAAAAATTTTTTGACACAATAAGAGCAGTTGTTTATGGTTATATCATTGTTGCAGCGCTGGAAGGTGTTATAGGGGGACTAGCATTTTTGATTGTAGGGGTTAAAGCTGCTTTGTTACTGGGTATAATAATAGGAATCCTGGCTTTAATACCAATGGTAGGGGCAGCTATAATATGGGTTCCTATGTCCATATTCAAGTTCGCAACAGGCCATCCTTTTAGCGCCTTAATCCTTACTGTTGCAGGGTTATTAATACTATTTATAGATACCTGGTTCAGGGCTAAGATAATCGGGAATAAAGTTGTAGTTCATCCTGCGCTTGTTGCGCTGGGTGTTTTAGGCGGTATAATGGCATTTGGAATAATTGGCGTTATAGTTGGGCCTTTAATTCTTGTTTTGCTTATAACATTAATAGAGATATACGAGACAGAAAAAGAGAACATTATATAGAAATCTAAAATTAAATGAAACTTAAAATTAAAGACATGGACATAGCAACAGGCGGAATCTTAGTTGGAATACTTAATAAAAAAGATGCCAGGAAATTTGATTTTCATCCTATTGACAGGATCAAGGTAAAAAAAGGCAAAAAAACAGAGACAGTTATTCTTGACATAGCAGAAAGCAGGAAAGCTGTTCCTCCTGGAAGAATTGGCCTATTTGAAGAGGTTCTTGATTCTATAAATGCAAAAGATGGTGATAACATAGAGATAATCCCTGCACGAAGACCAATCTCAATTGACTGCATAAAGAAGAAATTAGATGGCAAAAAACTGACAAAAGAGGAGATTGAGCAGATTGTCTGGGATATTGTCCATAACAAGCTTAATGATATTGAATTAACATATTTTGTTGCTGCATGCCATTCACATAAAATGGATATGCAGGAAACAACATGGCTGACAAAAGCAATGGCTTTTCAAGGCGATAATCTAAAGTTAAAAAAATATCCTATTATGGATAAGCACTGTGTAGGTGGTGTTGCAGGCAACAGAACAACAATGATTGTAGTGCCAATAATTGCAGCTGCCGGATTAACAATTCCAAAAACATCTTCAAGGTCAATAACATCTCCGGCAGGAACAGCAGATACAGTAGAGGTTTTAACAAATGTATGCCTGGATATTAAAAAGATGAAAAAGACAGTAGAAAAAACAAATGGCTGCCTGGTATGGGGTGGGAGCCTTAATCTTGCTCCTGCAGATGACAAGATAATAAGGGTTGAAAGGCCTATGAATATAGACGCCAAGTCCCAGTTGCTGGCTTCTGTTCTTGCAAAAAAAGCCAGTGTTTCCGCAACGCATGTATTAGTGGATATTCCTATTGGAAAGGGCTCAAAAATGACAAATAAAAATCATGCTTTGCATCTAAAAAAGGAGTTTGAGGAGATATCTCACAAACTGGGAATGAAAATCAAAGTTGTTATTACAGATGGTTCACAGCCCATAGGCAATGGAATTGGGCCTGCTTTGGAGGCAAGAGATGTTATCTATATATTAAAAAGGGATAATAAAAGACCTCTTGACCTGGAGAAAAAAAGTTTAATGTTAGCCGGAATAATGCTTGAGATGTCTGGAAAAATAAAAAAAGGGAATGGATTTAAGAAAGCAAAAGATATTTTAGAGTCTGGCATGGCATATAAAAAATTTATAGAGATAATAAAAGCACAGGGTGGAAAAGAGCCAAAAAAGATAAAAATTGGAAAATTCAGGCATGATTTTAGTGTAAAAAGGAATTTTAGGATAAAGCATATCAACAACAGAACCATATCCAGGATTGCAAGAGTTGCAGGAGCTCCTGATGATAAAGGCGCTGGAATATATCTCTATAAGCATGTGGGAGATGGAGTTAAAAAAGGAGAAAAGATATTTACAATATATGCCCATAATAAGATTGAGCTGGAGTTTGCAAAACAGGCCTTGGAAAAGTTAGAGAAGATTCTTATTTATTGATATTTTTTGTCTTTTTCTAAATTTTTAATAAGATTTATAAACAAATAAACAAAACTTATTCTATGCCGGCGTGGCACAATCTGGTACTGCGTCAGCCTTGAGAGCTGATTTCCGCAAGGATATCCTGGTTCAAATTGGAAGGAGCCACCAATGGCTTCACCATTGAAAGTCCGGGCGCCGGCGTCCTTGCTTTTAATACTTTTTTCAGAAAAACGATTAAATATGGCTGCTGCTTTGTTGTTTTTGGCGGTATTTATTCATCCTATCGATCATTTCTTTGAATTTGGGATTATCTGATTTGCAAAAGAATGCTCTGCATGCTTCTGGTCTTTTATTATGTATGCTGCATTTGCCATCCATTAGATAATAACAGCTTCCATCTTTTTGTTGGGTTATAATATTTGCACCGCACATCTCAGCTTCCTGAAAATCTTCAGTCAAACCGAATTCTTCAAACTGAGTTTTGTATTTTCCTGATTTATATTCTTTTTCTGTCAGATTTATTAAGAATAATTTACAGCATACACCGCATTGAGAACATTTCATATAATATTTATTTAATGATCATATAAAAACATTGTCTTTATTTGGTTTTTAATCAAAATGATCTTCGTAAGTAAAGTTTTGGTTTCTTGCATAGGATTCATAAGTGCAATTGCCTTTTTCTTCAATAACATTATCATCCAGGAATTCTCTGAATCTACTAATCAGATTATTACATTCAGAACATCTTCTGAAGTTGGTTCCAATCTCTATCTGGAATTCTTTTTCATTTAATCTTGTTATCTTAGTCGGAGTTTGTGAATTTTCACAAAAATATTTGTAGGTTGTCTGGATAAATCTATTGTCTTTTACACCTTCTGATAGTTTTATGTTCAGGACGCATTTTTTAGGCGCTTGAAAATTTATTATCTCTTTTTTAATCAGGATACATCTGCCTTTTTTCATACGTTCTGCTTTTTCTTGCTTTTGTTTTATAAGACTATTAGGCAGTTTTAGACCTCCATCTTCATTAAATTCAACCATAAAAGAAGTTTTTAGTTTTTGTTTAAATAACTTTTCTTTTAAAGAAATAATAGCCCCAGGCAGATTCGAACTGCCGTCTTCGGCTGTTTTCAATGTGTTGTATTTCCAAAAGCCGAAATGAATTGTCTCCTTATTGATTGCACAATAAGAATTTGACCACTACACTATGGGGCTATCACTTAATTTTCTTATG
>JAGLZG010000018.1 GCA_023131705.1 Nanobdellota archaeon | reverse complement strand
TCCTAGAAATCTGCTATAAAATAAATTATAAATCAAACTCTAGATGATAATCCAGAGTTAGCTGATTTCTATGATTTTAAAAACATATTTATACTAATACTGCTAATATACCTGTGTTGGGGGATGAAACCAGACAAAACACAGTCAGAATTTGATTCTTATTTAACAGAAGTTCCTGATAAAGAGAAATGCAAGTATATGGAAGATATCTATGGCATTACTAATCTATGCAATAATATGTTTAAATGCAGGTATCAAAGCAAAGTCAGCTTTAGGTTCAGGACAAGAGCAAAGCATGAATGCCAGCGCCCGCATCATATGAAACTAAAGAAATTGCTGTAAATTTATTCTTTGTTTTCCTTTATCTCAATAAGACAACTGCAGGGCATTTTATGCGCAATTCTCTTCATCGCGTCTTTTGCAATGACCAAATCTGCCTTATGATTCACATCCAGAGAGAATAGTATCTGCCCTTTTTTAATCTGTACTGCAACACTTATTGGCTTTCCAAAACTGTGGGACATACCTGTGCTGAATCTGTCTGCGCCAGCTCCTGATGCAAGAGGATTTTCCCTTAAAATATGAAAAGGATACACTCTTAACTTTAAGAAATATCCTGCTGTTCCAAAACTATTTTCAAGTATCCTGTTTGCAGATTGTCTTGCTGATTCTATTGCATTATGCCTTATCTGTGTATCTCGTTTTGGTCTGACACAGAGTGAATATTTAAACTTCTTTTTAGGATTTCCCATCTCAAAGCTTGTAATATTATGCCTGGGAGTTGCCTTTACAAAAGACATTTTCTTATACTTTGAAACTCTTGTATAAGGCCTCTCTATCCTTCTATAAGCTGCAAATTTTCTTATTCTTGCCATATCTTTGAGAAATTTTATCTGCTTTATAAACATTACTATTTTGTGTTTTATTGCCCAACTTTGTGTTATCACGTTTTTAATGCGCACTTCACATGAGTTCGGGATAAAAATACCTGAAGAAGTCTGGGATGAGTTAACTGTGCATTAGTTTAAGGGCTAAAAGAATATTCTATAGATATACAGTTGTTTTAAAAAAATCATAACAAGAAATATTACCTAATTTCTCCTTCAGCTTCTTCCTTAACTTCAGTGGTCTCTTTTGTTCTGTAAATCTGGGCAAAGGAAGGTGTTACAACAATATAATCCTCTCCAAAACCAGCTATTTCACCGCCGATAGCGTCTGTTGTTTTCTTAAGCTTATTGATTGCTCTTTTTAATTCAACAAGATCTTTATCTTTCAGAGGTTTAATATTAATCAATGCAATTGTTTTCTCCTCTCTTAATGAATCCAGAATGGGCTTAATGCTGTCAAAATCCATCATAACAAAAGGCCTTACAATTATCTTTGATTTGACATCTGAAACATCTGTATCCAGCTCAACATAACCTTCTTCTACTGCTTCTTCTTCCTCTGGTTCCTTGCTTGTAAATTTTGAAAAAAAACCCATTTTGTTCCACCTCTAAATTATAATCATAATTAATATGAATAAAATTGTTGCACATATATTTAAAACTTTCGTTTAAATCGGCTTAGGTGAGAAATAAAAGAGAT
>JAGLZG010000179.1 GCA_023131705.1 Nanobdellota archaeon | reverse complement strand
ATATATCTCTCAGCATCCTTGCTATGATCTGAGGCTGGCTGAGGCTCAGGACAACCATTGGGACAGACCATTCCAGTCCCTTCCAGCACTGCTCCGCACTTCATGCAAGTGACCATATGCTCAGACCCCCCTCAGTGAGTCTTGAATGTTGTGGATGGGAGAGTTGCCTTGAGCTCTCCAGTGATTGCCTTGTCAAGCTTGCTCTTTTCCCTTCTGCAAGTTGAGCATATTTCAACAGCTCCCCTGTCAACCTTCATGAGAGCACTCTCTCCATCCCTTAAATAGCAAGGCTTGTCAGGATCATCCTTGACAAATCTGCATCCCTTCTCATATCCTTTGACCATGATCAACCTCCTTAAATTTGTTTAATAATATCCTCTCTCCATTTTACATCTGCATGAATTGACTCCAGATAATGCAGCAGAGTGTCCCTCATCCTGTCCCTGCTCATGATCGGTCTGGCATATGTTATTCTCCCAGCATCAAAAAAATGAAAATCATCAAAAATGATTGGAATTTTCCCTTGACACCAGTGAAGCAAATTTATCATGACTCTCCTGATCTCCCAATGAGCATACTTGTCACATCTCATCTTGAAGATGTGCCTCCATTCTGTCATGTTCGCTTTGTGGACAATCTGGGCTTTGATTGCTATTGGCAGGACTTGTCTTGCCTCTCCAACTCCCCAGCCATGCTGTCTCAATGTCCTATACATTGCCTCAACAATTTCAAAATATTGCTCAAGAGAGATGGGATGCTTCAGATGAGAACTGTCAACATCGTGTCCCATTCTTTCATCATGCTCAGGAGGGACAACAACATTGAGGTCCTGACTCATCAACAAATCTGGTTGACTCCTGAGCATATGAGCAGAGCCTGTGCCTGACAAGCTCATGAGTGAATCCTCTGGATAAATTATTGAACTGGACTGTCATGTCTCCAAATTCCAGCATTGCAGTGTGTCCTCTGTCAACAAGCCTCTTCACCAGAACAACATCACTCTCTGGAGTCCCCTTTGTCTGATAACAAGTCCTTGCAGCAGTTGCAATGTTCTTGATCACATTCTCTGGCTTTGATAATACTTCAAAGCTCCCTGCATTTTTTAAAATTTTCACTTGCTCCCCTTTGTTAAGATTATAAGCAACATTTTTTGTATTTTTTCCCTGAACCACAAGGACAAGGATCATTCCTTCCAATTCCCTGATTAACCTCTCTCCTGATCCTTGCTCCCAGATGCAAACATCTCTGGGATTTCAAGGATGGATGTACTTCATAAACCTTCCCAAGATGAATGACTGCATTGACTTCATCATGAGTGATCTGCCTGACAACCTCAGCAAATTCTGGATCAGAGACTTCAATTGGTTGACAGAGCTCACTATACATCCAGCTTTGTCTGCTCCCTCTCT
>JAGLZG010000178.1 GCA_023131705.1 Nanobdellota archaeon | reverse complement strand
GAGCCTCCTCTTGAGATTAATCTGTAGTCTTTTACAGCGCTCCTTTTCCCATAGCCATTTTCTGTTACTGTAAGCAGTGTTTTGGTATCATCTGCCTTAACAAGGTTTATTACCTCATCGCCCTTCTTTAATCTTGCTCCCCTTACACCTGCTCCTTGTCTTCCAATTGCCCTTATATCTGTTTCCTTAAATCTTACTGCCTGCCCATTTTTTGTTGCCAGTATTATTTCATCGTTTCCTGTTGTATGGACAACATTTATCAGTTCATCTTCCTGCCTTATGTTGACAGCTGTAATGCCTCCTTTTCTTGGATTAGAAAATAAAGTCAGCTCTGTTTTCTTTACAACACCTTTTTTTGTTGCCATAAACAGATAGCCCTGCTTAAATTCTTTTATAGGAACAAACGCTGTTATTTTTTCATTTTGCTCCAGATGCAATAAATTAGAGATTGCAGAGCCTTTTGCCTGTCTCCCTGCTTCTGGCAATTGGTAAACCTTTATCCAATGCAGTTTGCCTTTGTTTGTAAAGAAAAGTATATAATCATGGGTGTTTGCTATAAAGATTTCTTCAATAAAGTCTTCTTCTCTTGTTGATGCTGCTTTAGAGCCTTTGCCTCCTCGTTTTTGCTGCCTGTATAATGATGCTGGAAGCCTCTTTATATAACCAGCATGGCTTATTGTTATAACATCATCTTCTGGCTTAACCAGCTCTTCTTCCTCAAATGCCTCATATTCCTGATCTATTATTGATGTTCTTCTTTCATCGCCATATTTTTGTTTTATTTCTATAAGTTCATCTTTTATTATCTGCAGGATTTTGTTTTCATCTGCGAGAATTGCTTTAAGTTGTTGTATAAGTTTTAACAGTTCTTCATGCTCTTTTTTTATCTTTTCCTGCTCTAATGAAGCTAATTTCTGCAATCTCATCTCAAGGATTGCCTTTGACTGCGGTTCTGTCAGCTTATAGTTTGCTATGAGTGTGTTTTTAGCTTCTTCCACTGTTTTTGATTCTTTTATCTGCTTTATTACACTATCAATATTATTTAAGGCTATTATAAGCCCCTGCAGTATGTGGTCTCTTTCCTGGGCCTGTTTTAGACCATATTCTGTTCTTTTTCTGACTATGACCTGCCTGTGTTTTATGAATTCAGTAATTAACTCTTT
>JAGLZG010000177.1 GCA_023131705.1 Nanobdellota archaeon | reverse complement strand
ATGTACTACTTTGACCCCAAATATGTGGAAGCTATGAATGTAAAAGGGTTTGACCCACATTTAGATTTAGCAGCTTTTGGATATGAAATGACTAATGGAGATATGGGCATGAGTCCTGAAGACATTGAATGGTTTAAAAATGGAGACCACTCTGATAAAAATAGATTTACTTCTTTGAAGAAAGTCAGGAGTGAATTTAAAACTGTTAATTATGGAGCAGTTTATGGTGTAGGAGCACCAACAATGTCAAGAACAACAGGGATGCCAGAAGCACAATGTACAATATTATTGAAAGCCTATTGGCAGAAGAATTGGTCAGTTAAAGAAATAGCAAAAGCTTGTGTGACCAAAAAGATAGGTAATCAAATGTGGTTACATAACCCTGTCAGTAAGTTTTGGTATTCTTTAAGAGCAACTAAAGATAAGTTTAGTACTCTTAATCAAGGAACAGGAGTATATGTTTTTGATTCTTGGGTAAGAGGAGTGAGAGACAAAGGGTACAAGTTATCTGGACAATTCCATGATGAGATAGTCCTACCAGTGGAAGACAAAGAAGAGGTTATTAACAAAACAAGAGAAGACCTTAAAGAGGCTATATCTAATGTAAATAAAACCTTCTCCTTAAACAGAGAAATGGACATAGATATACAATTTGGTAACAATTACAGTGAAATACATTAACCATAAAACATGATAGTATATGATAGTAAGCAAAAACATTGCAGTAGATAAGATTAAGAAAGTAATCTTAAGCTGTAAAAGTTTTAAACAATTACGTGCAGCAAGGAGGATGATAGGAAATTTCTTAATTATGTATGAGGATACAAAGTTGTTTAACTACCTACATAATATTGAAAGCCTTCAACATGAGAGCTTATGTTCGCATTTGACAACCTCATAATAGGACCTGTTATAGGTATTAACAGTTTAGAACATAAGCAGAATGTCTTGAATGACATATTGGAGAAGAACTTAATAGTTACAGCATGTATCACAGATGCTACACATCCAGTATTTAAAGAATTTAGTGAACAAAACATAAAAATAAAACCAGTAGCAGTACTTATTACTGTTCAATACAAATATTACTATGATTGAAATATGGATGGAAGGCTTTTCAGTCACAGGACAAAGCCAGGGAGCACAGAAAATAGGAGAATATGAGGTTCAAACTTTTGACCAAGCAATTGAACAATATATAGCAGAAAATCCTGATACTACTCTTCAAAAAGACAGGTTTGGTAAAGGTAGGCATGCTATCTGGGCTTGTGAATTATATGATAATGAGGCAAAAGCAAGAAAATCATTTGGTTAATAACTAAAAAGAGAACAAAAATGAA
>JAGLZG010000176.1 GCA_023131705.1 Nanobdellota archaeon | reverse complement strand
CTTTGTTTAGTATGGTTGTCATGATTATTGGGTTGGCAATCGGTGTAGTTATTGAAAATCCATTTAAACCAAAAGGTTCTTAAACCCCCTGTGTCATGTAATTCTATGGAATTAAAAACAATAAGTATAATTTTATTGATTCTATTAGCTGTGTCAGTATGTTACAATGTCTTTCAACAAGAAACCATAGAACAATATGATGAGTTAGTAAATGGCTGGTGTGGATATTCTAATGATTTAATTGAAGTTATTAATTATAACATCATTATACATAAATATGACACAGATACACTTGATTATAATAAGTGTATGTCATAATGACAAGTGAACAAACAAATAAGGCTGACGACGCAGGAGATAAAGATAATCCTGATGCTAAGAAAACCGAAGAAGTTACTGCAGGAGTTTCTATTATGGATGAGGCTAGAGCTATACGGGATGAAATTGTTAAGGCGAAAGAAGAACTCAAAATGCAAAATGACAGGAAAGAGAAACTGCAGGCGAATGAGTTGTTAAGTTCTAATGCTGGTGGGAGACAAGAGTTACCACAACCTACAAAAGAAGATAAGCAGAAAGCAGGAGCACAAGAATTCTTTAAAGGCACTCAATTAGAAAAGGATATTGAGAAACTATGAATAAGAAAGATTGGGAAACCCAATTAAAAGAGATGGAAAGGCTTTGTAGTGTAGCAAAAGATAATGTGGAAGCAGCACAAAAGCAGGTAGATGAGTTAGAGTTCAATATTTCTAATTATAAGGCTAAGATAGAAACATTTAAGTAATCGCTATATCGAATAAATTCATGGCAAACGAGGCGGTATGTATTGAGACACCCACTATTTTTGAAAGAAAAACTATTGCTGCAGGTGCAGTTATACCTATTGGTTCTATTATGCAGTTATCTTCTGACCCAAATACAATTTCAATTTCTGACGGAGATAATGTTTTTGGGGGTATTGCTTGGGAAGAAAGCACAGCTACAGATGAATTTACAGAACTTGTGGTTGCTATGAATGGAACTTGGGACATTAAAGATTCAGGTGCTGGAATGACTTTAGGTAATATGTGCTCAGTAAATGGAGTTAATTTAGTTAAGACATTAATTGAAGCAGATGTTGTTCTAGGAAAAGCTGTTGGTAAGGTTCAAGAAACAGCAACTGCTGCTGAGGTTGTAAGAGTTAAAGTAGGGAGTCACTTCTAATGGCAGCAGTTACAGACAGAGAGGCTGATTTAAGAAAAGAATATATTGATACAGCAGTTAAGGCTGTAGTTAAAATAGAGGAAAAATGGAAATCATTATGTGCAGTTGATAGTTCAAGTGCATGGACAGAATCATATTTTAGAGAAACAAATGACGATTCTACAGACGGCGGAACAGGAAGTCCAATAAGAGCAGTTCCACAATACGCACCTTTCCCATTCTTTGATGTTACTGAAACTAAGGTCTCAAGTATTATTCAAAAGTATGCAGGAGAGAGTATTATTTCTTTAGAGGCTCAACAAAATGCAACGGTTCCTATGTTACAAAGAAAGATTTACAGATTAGGAAGAAAGATTATTTATCAGGTTGATTATGCTATTGAGGCGGGAGTTGCAACTGCAGGAGCATTTGGAAATACCATTCCAATCACAGCTGGTTATGAATGGGATAGTGATACGATTGCTAACAGAGACCCAATAAAAGATATTCTTGATTGTGTTCAAGAATTAAGAACTGATGGAATTGATGCTCTATCTGGTAATGGATATATAGTTGTCAATGGAACAGATTATACTAATATGATTTCTAATACTAAAGTTCTAAATCATCCAACTTATGAAAGTGGAGTTATGCAGAACGGACAAGCAGGAAAACTTTTAGGTATGATTATTGTAATTAGTGAAGTTGTAACGATTGATACTGCTTATATTTTAGTTGCTAGGCAAGGTATGGTATGGAAACAAGCACAAGCATTAAAGGTTGTGACTATTGTAGACCCCGGTAAACAAACAACTATAAGAGCATGGGAAAGGGGAGTCTTCCAATCACAAGCACCTAACGAGATATGTAAATTAACTAACACGAGGAAATAATTATGACAGCCGAAGGAAGATTACAAAGAGGGAAAGCAAATTATGACGCTGGTAAGTTCTTAAAAAATTCTGAAACTTTGGCATACATTGAGACATTAGAAAAGCCAAAAGAAAAACCTAAAGCTGCGGAGAAAAAATAATGGCAGCTGGCACCGTAACTATTCTAGGACCTTATGCTCTAAGTGATACTGCAACTATGGCAACAGATTTATCCGCAGAAGCAGGAGCAATAATTAAATCAATTACAAGCTGGCAGGACATAGACAATAAGCAAGTCTGGTTCTTAGTTTGCACAGAGGCATAAAATGGTTGTTTTTGAAACTATTCAAACTAAAGAATTAGTTGCTAAAAGAGTTTATGATGCAGATGTTCCTACATCAGGCGGAGGACATACTCATATAGTTGGAAACTTCGGAATAAAAACTGACCACAGGATGGGTGCATGGTGCACCGCTGTTAATGGAACTCTTGATTTGAGTGCAACCGGTTCTGTAAATGGAACAGGTAAAGCAGCAACAAGTGAATTAATAGGACCAACTGGTGCTTTATCAAGAGGTGCTTTATATGCTCATGATTTTGAAATTGGTGGATTTGCAGGTTCAACAGCAAGTGCTGGACCAGTAGGATTTATGAAGTTGGGATATTGGGGAGCAGCAGACTCTCACTTTGACGATGAAGGTTTCCTTATGAGT
>JAGLZG010000175.1 GCA_023131705.1 Nanobdellota archaeon | reverse complement strand
ACTAGTTTCTCTGGTAGTGTTAGGGCAGTTATTAAACAACTAAATATATCAGGTATGATATATCCCTCAAATGTTACCCTTGAAGTAGGCTCTGAAGATGGCATTCACGAATTTAATCAAACTGGAAACTTCACGACAATAAACACAACAGATGATTTCTCAGCAGAAATACAATCCTACATAGATGATAATTGCACAGCAAATTTGTGGGAAAATTGTTCTGTTCCCCTTAAACTGCATTCAGACAGTGTTGGAAAAATTGAGATAAGTAATATCAACATCCAATTTACAAACTATTATTGGAATGTAAGTAATTTAGCATATGGTATTTATTATAGATTTAATGTAACACCAACTGATGGCTACGATAATGGAACATCCGATATAAGCAACGCTGACTTTACAATAGGCGATATTGTACCGCCATCAGTTTACTTAGAAAGTCCTGCTAATAACACAGTAAATACAACAACTAATACAATAGACTTCTTCTATAATGTAACTGACGCAACAAGCAGCATTGCAAATTGCTCTTTGATAATTAATAGTAACATTAATGCAACAGTAAGTAGTCCTGCAAAAGACCAAACAAATAATATTACTATTGATTTGGCAAATGGAAATTATAATTGGTCAGTTAATTGTACTGATAGTTCAAATAATGAAGGTGAAAGCGAGACATGGAATTTAAGTGTAAATTTTGGTGATATAACCCCACCAACAGTAACTCTTCTAAGCCCGGCAAATGCCTCAACCAGCACTTCACCTGTAACATTCAGCTTTAATATAACTGAAAATGGTGTTTGCAGTTTATACTTGAATACTTCAGGAACATTTGGAATAAATACAACAAACAATTCTGTAATTGCAGGAGATAATAATTTTGTAGTTGGATTAAGTGATGATACAAGCTGGTTATGGAATGTTGAGTGTAATGATAGTGCTGGGAATTATGCTAATGCCAGTGAGAACTGGACATTGACAATAGATGCAACAGCTCCAACAGTAACATTACTCTATCCTGCAAATAGCTCTACCAATGATTCAGCAATAACAACATTCGGCTTTAATACAACTGAAAATGGTGCTTGTAGTTTATACTTAAATACTTCAGGAACATTTGGAATAAATACAACAAATAACTCCATAACACAGGCAGATAATAATTTTGTTGTTACATTAACACCAGATGCAGATTGGCTATGGAATATAGAGTGTAATGATTCTGCTGGGAATTATGCAAATGCCAGTGATAACTGGACATTGACTATTGATACAACTGCTCCTGGTATTAACTTCACATCTCCAACACCAGCAAATGGCACAACACAGTCAGAAACATCAGT
The DNA here is from genome assembly GCA_023131705.1 of Nanobdellota archaeon. Lineage (GTDB taxonomy): Archaea > Nanobdellota > Nanobdellia > Woesearchaeales > B3-WOES > JAGLZG01. The sequence goes on along the minus strand of JAGLZG010000175.1, from coordinate 3,377 downwards.
TGAAATCAATATTTCTATAACAGAATCAACTTTGGATAATTTCACATTTAATTGGAACTCTACTAATTATACTTTTTATGATGATAGTTTAGTTTTAATGATGAATTTTGATAATGTTTCTGCTATTGGTGAAAATTATAATGATTCTTTATGCACTGTTTATGATAGTTCAAGTTATGGAAATAATGGAACTTTACAAAATGGAACTTATAATACAACTGGCAAATATGGCGGTGCTTTGAGTTTTGATGGAGTTGGTGAGTTTATTGAAATCCCAGATGACCCACCATTATCAGCAATAACAAAGGGTAGTGTGTCTTTATGGTTTAAAACTAGTGTGTGGGGGGATTATATTGGTTTTATTTCAAAACAATGGAATGGTGGAGGCTCGGAATGGGGGATAGGACAACATTCAGGAAAGGTTTGGGTTGAACTATGTGGTGATAATAGCCAGAGTAATTATAGGCAACGTTATGGAACTTCTACAGGACTTAATGATAATGCTTGGCATCACCTTGCGGTAACTTGGAACGGGTTTGATGAGAATAATATACATATATATGTTGATGGAAGTGTTGAAGATGGATCAACATTAAGTGGTGGCTCTGGTTCTATGATTGATACATCAGAAAAAGTTAGAATTGGAGTGAAGCACAGCACTCCTTATTGCTTCAACGGCACAATAGACGAAGTAAGAATTTACAACAGAACCTTATCAACAGCAGAGATACAGCAGCATTATTTCTCAAACTTAAAGAAATATGACACAGACAAATGGGAGTTTTATACAAATCAAAGCAAGAATTCAATTGATGGCTTGGATGATGGAACTTATACATATTATGGTTATGCAAAGGATAATGTTGGGAATGAAAATTCAACTGAGACAAGGACATTGACAATAGATGCAACAGTTCCAACAGTAACATTACTCTATCCAGCAAATGCTTCGACTAATACTTCAGCTACAATAACCTTCGGCTTTAACACAACAGAGAATGGGGCTTGTAGTTTATATCTAAATACATCAGGGGTATGGGGGATTAATACAACAAATAATTCTGTAATTGCAGGGGGCAATAATTTTGTTGTAACACTAACTCCAGATGCTTCTTGGCTTTGGAATGTTGAATGTAATGATTCTGCTGGGAATTATGCTAATGCCAGTGATAACTGGACATTGACAATAGATGCAACAGCCCCTCCTGCATTCTACTGTTCTAACAATGCCCTAAATAACACAGCTAACGCTGATTTCAGGATAACAACAAATGTAATCTGCAATGCAGAAGAGATTGTATTGGGAACAGACAGTGATATAACAATAGCAGAAGGCGGTAATCTAACCTTTATGAACAACACTAACTTAACATTCTCAATGACAGCAGATGGAGGCTCTTATATTAATAAAACTCCTAATGGCGGTTTATGGATAATAGAAAACACATCAATAACTTCTAATAATTCAGCTTATGAATATAATTTCTGGGTTTGGGGTAATGGCGGAAATGATAACTTTACTTTAAAATATTCAAAGATTACAGGGTGTGGTTATGATACTGGTGGTAGCTATGGCTTGCAGCTTTATAATGTAAGTGATATTGTTATTGAAGGGAATAATATAAGCGATGGTGGTTGGTCTGGGCTTTATTTAGTCTCTTCAGCAAATAACAATATAACAAACAATACTATTTATAATTTTGTTCATGGAATTGAGTTAGAGTTTTGCAACAATTTTTATATTGAAAATAATACTATCCATGATACTCAAAGTGGTACTGGAATTTCATTGATTAGTTCAGACAACAACACCATCACAAACAGTGAGGTATACACTAAGTATCAGGGAATTCGTCTAGATGATTCAGACAACAACACCATCACGGGCAACGAGGCATATAATAACACTAACTATGGAATTCTTATATATAATGGCTCAGACAACAACAATGTCACAGGCAACACCTTGTATGATAATAATTCTTATGGAATTGGTATGATTACAAATTCAGACAACAACAATGTCATAGGCAACATAGTTTATAATAATAGTGACGATGGTATTCAACTCTCTTCATCCTCTAACAATAACACAGTAACAAGTAACACAGTTTATAATAATAGTAAAAATGGTATTGAACTCTCTTCATCCTCTAACAATAACACAGTAACAAGTAACACAGTTTATAATAATAGTGATGATGGTATTAGTATTCAAAATTCAAATAACAATAAATTTATCAATAATACAATTTCAGGCATTATAGACATATCTGGTGATGGTGTGATTTCTTTAAGTAATTCTGATAATAACGAATTTATCAATAATACTATATCAAAAAGTGCTTCTGCTGGATTTTATATCTATTCTAATTCAGACAACAACATAATCAAAAACAACTTTATAAACAACTCAGGCTCTGGCTATGACAACATCTATATAGATGGTGTTTCAGCTTCTGACACAGCAGACAACACAACAATAGAAAACAACAACATAACTTTTTCAGGAAGGCACGGAATTTATGTTTATCAATATAGTGAAAACAATACAATAAAAAACAATACAATTCTAAATTCAACTTTTGCTGGTATTTTAATAGGAGAAACATCAACAGATAACCAATTAATAACAGGCGGTTCAATAATAAATAATTCTATAGGGATAAATGTAACAGGAGCAAGTGGAATAAACTTAACAAATGTAACAATTGAAGATAGTGTTAATTTAGATTTATTTATAATTACAAATAGTTCAGTCATAGCAGAAAACTGCACTTTTAACAAAACCAAGGTTAATGTCAGTAATGGAGTTGCAAATGATTTAAGCAATTTTACAGTAAAATGGTATGAAAAAGCCTATGTATTCAGCACTGGCGGAGCAATAACAGGAGCAAGTGTTACAGCAGTAAACCTTAACAGCTCAGGATTTGATGACTTTAATGATACAACAACAAACGGATACACCTCAATACATACAATGGCAGATTATTTGCAAAACGCAACAGAGTTATTTTACTATACTTATAATTTCACAGCAAATAAAACAAATTACATAAATAACTCTAATGTTACAACTATAACAGATTATAGAACAATAAACATACAAATAAACTCAACAGCAGATATAACACCGCCAACAGTAACACTATTATTCCCTGCAAACAGCACAACAAACAATTCAGCAATAACAACATTCGGCTTTAACACAACTGAAAATGGTGTTTGCAGTTTATACTTGAATACATCAGGAACATTTGGAATAAATATAACAAACAGTTCTGTAATTGCAGGAGATAATAATTTTGTAGTTGGATTAAGTGATGATACAAGCTGGTTATGGAATATAGAGTGTAATGATTCTGCTGGGAATTATG
>JAGLZG010000174.1 GCA_023131705.1 Nanobdellota archaeon | reverse complement strand
ATCTTGTCAATAAACTCTTTTTCATCAATTGCTAAAACATCTTTCTTAAATATCAAGCCATCTTCATAAACAGCAACTAAATCCAAGCCGACTTCCATTGGCTCTATGCCAAGTCTTGTTAAGATCTCTGCAAGTTTAGCGCTTATCTTTCCCCCTTCTTTGCAAACAACACAATCTTCCTTAATAGCAACCTTTCCGCCTTCAACCCCTGACTTAATTCCCAAAGCCCCTAGCTCACCGATTATTGGGCCAGGTGCAAAACTGGTTCCTCCTGCCTTCACAACAATATCATTAGGAGCAGTCTGTCCGCCCTTGGCAGGTGCCTTGCTTTTGCTTGATGATAATAATTTAGATAACTTAAATGGATTCTCTTTGCTGAATATCAATGCAGGCATCCCATTCAGATATTTTCCTATTTCTTCAATGCCTTTCTTATCTGACTTTGCATTTTCAATAGCTATCTTTAATAATCTTCTCTTTGTCATTAACAAAACAATATTCTTTTTCCTTATCTCCTCCCTCATTTTCTGCAGTTGAGGAGTAGGCATCCCTTCCATATTTACAGCGCCAACAATAGGATATTCCTTTATTAACTTAACAAAAGTATCCACAATTCTCTTTTTGTAATCTGCTACATGCGCTTGTACTGGCATTTTATCCCTTCTTCTCTTCTGCTTTTTTAGGAACCTTTTCTTCCTTAGGCTTTTCCTTCACATTTGCCTTTTTTTCTTCATTAGGATTATCAACACTTTTCTCTTTTACTTTTTTAGCAGCTTCTTCAGCCTTTTTCTCAACTTTAGGCTTCTTCTCTTCAGCATTTTCCTTCTCTTTTTCACCTACTTTAACACTTGACCCCATTGTTAATTTAAGATATACAGATCTGATATTATGGGCCTCATTCGGCAAAGCATGAATTAAAGTATTATAGATTGTCATAACATTATCAACTACTTCCTCATCCTTGCTTTCTTCATTACCAATCCTGCACTGCAGCATAGGGCTTATCTTGACGCTTATTCTTACTGTTTTTTGCAGCTTATCAATCAAAACCTTTAGATTAGCATTTGGAGGAACAATGCATCCTGCCTTAGGGTTTGGCATCTTTCCTTTAGGTCCTAAAACCCTGCCAAAAGCGCCAGCCACCTTTGGCATAATATTTGCCTGTGCAATAAAGAAATCATTATCGTTTGCCAGCTTTTTCGTTAGCTTAACATCTTTCTGGTATTTGTCAAAATCATCAATATCAACAACAGCATTGCACGCCTCTTTTGCCTGTGCCTTTAACTCAGGCCCAACAAGAGCGCAAACCTTTGCCTTTTTACCCCTGTCATAATGCAGGCTGGCAAAGACATCAACCTGATTGTCTGGTTTTTTAAGATTAAGACCACTTAAAGTTATAATTAGATCATAACTCTGTTTAAAATTTCTTTTAGGAGAATTTTCCTTTACCTTTCTTAAAGCATCTATTACTTGATTTTTGTCCAATTTTCTACCCTCCTATCAAATTATGGCATTCCCATATACTTGATAGTAATCAGGATTGCTGAATAATATCAGAATTCAACACCCATTTAAAAAGCTTGTGTTTTTCTTCCAGAAAACCCAAACCTCAGGAAACACCTATATACCTTTCATCCTTCCCAATGTTCTCCAAAGGAATTTCACCAAATTCACAGTTTTTGCATGTCCAATCCAGGTAGATCCATCCCTCCCTTTCATACCTTTTAGAAGCATCTTCAACATTTATCTTTAAATATGCATGCCCAGCTATAAGCACTAACTGGCTTTCAATACCAACAGCAGACATTAATGATGCTAACAATAATGTTCCACTCTCACAATCTCCGCCGCCATTCCTGACAAAAGTAATAGGTTCTTCCAGATATTCCTCATTAACTGGGTCAGCAACATACCTAAAATTATCTCTTACAAAATAATAGATTGCTTTTGCATGGCATATCTTGCCCTGTTTGCAGCTTAACGAAGCAATCTTTGTAGCAGCGTTCTTTATTATTGGATCATTAGGCTTGACTAATCTAACATAATCATAGATATTTTCTATGCTTATATTCCCATTCCCAATCTCATTCCCAGATGGGAATACCTCTTCTATACTGGGAATATAGCTTGGGCCGGGATCAAGTTTAATGCTTGTAAAAGGTATTGCCCACAATACAATAATCAATAACAAAAACAAGGCTAACATCCATCTTATTGGCCCTTTATACCAGGGTTCAATTTCTTCTTCTATTTCTTCACTCTTCATCTTTAATCCTAAAATGCTTTTCAAACACTTTCACAAACAGCTCTTCAGGAACTTTTATACCGGCTTTAACAAATTTTTCAGCAAGCCCATAACCAATTTCTCTCTCATCATCCCCAACCCCTGTAAACCTGATAAGCTCTCTTAAACTTTTATTATATAAAAAACCATCATTAAGCCTTACTGCACAATCCTTTTTTCCTTTCTTTACATTTAACCTGCCATAATCAACATCAATACCTTTTATATTGTGCTTATAAAACTCCCACCTTATCAGGTCCTTGACAATATCCCTGAACTGCTTATCTTTCATATAATCATCAACATCCTTCTTTACAAACTCAAAAAAACCATTATCATTAATCTTTTCATAAGAATAAACCCTTCCTAAATAATTCTTAACCTTTTGCTTTACCTTCCCTCTTACTCTCCTGTTTTGGACAAGATAAGCATACTCATTTCCTTTTAGTTTCTTAACCCTTATAAACATAGAACAATTTAGGCACCACATATATATAAAAGTTTAGATTAAATAACGATAAATATATAAAAAAGAAAAAATTAACATTTTATATGGAAGATATAATAAACTTTTTTCATAAAATTGGAGAATTAAAGAAAATTAAAAGAGCTGGATGGGTTCTTAAGAAGGTTCCAAATCCAGAATCTGTGGCTGAGCACTCTTTTAGGTCTGCAGTAATGTCACTAATTCTTGCAGAAAAACTAGGGTTAGATAAAAATAAATGTGTAAAGATGGCATTAATGCATGACATCGCTGAAATCCTTTCTGGAGATATAACCCCTCATGATAAGATTAGTGATAAAGAAAAACATGAAAAAGAAAAAAAAGCGATTAAAAAATTAACCAAATATCTCGATAAAAATGAAGTCTTAAAACTGTGGGGAGAATATGAAGAAAGGAAAACTAAAGAAGCTATTCTTGTTTATGAAATGGATAAAATTGAAATGCTTCTCCAGGCATATGAATATGAGCAAGAGCATAAAGGAAAGGACATTAATCTGGATGAATTCTGGTCATATGTTAAGAAAAGGATAAAATTACCACATGCTAAAAAGATGTATGACATACTTGCTAAAAAACGTACCAAATAATATTAATATGTCAGAAAAAAACACACTATTACTTAACATTAAAAAAAATAAAAAATACAAATACATAGATGATTCTTTAGTAAAACAGGAAATAACAAAATACCTAAATGCAAATCCAAACTTAATAAAATTCCTGGACAAAGAAAAATCTGAAAAATTCAAAAACATAGTAAAAGCAGTAAGGGCAAAACTCCATCTGATACATTCTTCTTTCAAAACATCTAAAACAAACATAGATCAATATCTGACCAAACTTAGAACAGCAAAAAATAAAGAATATCTTGAAATGCATGATAAAATCCTTGAAACTTCAATATCAGCAAAAGAAAGACTAAAACATTACAAAGGATTATACAAAAAAATATTTGCTATAACTAAAAAGCCAAAAACAATCATAGACTTAGGATGCGGCTTAAACCCAATATCATACCCATATATGAACATTAAAAACCTAAATTACTATGCTTTTGACATAAACACTAAAGATATAGGATTCCTAAACAATTATTTCAAAATAATGAAAAACAAAGGGTTAAATGGAAAAGCAAAGATACTAAACCTAAAAAACACCAATATATCCAAACTGCCAAAAGCAGACATCTGTCTTATGCTCAAATTATTAGATCCTTTAGAAGCAAAAGGCCATAAACTAAGCGAAACAATAATTACCAAATTAAACACAAAACACATAGTTGTAAGCTTTGCCACAAAAACAGTAACAGGCAGACAAATGAACTATCCTTACAGGGGCTGGATAGAAAGAATGCTGAATAGGATTAACCTTAAATTCAATAAAATAACCATTGAAAATGAGGTTTTTTATATCATAAAAAAATAATGTTAGGCACCACAAATCCCCATCCATTTTACATCTTTATAGCTCCTATAACCTTAGAAATCAGCCATTTCAGACTTTAAATGATATACATAAACCTATACTAGTTTACTCTTTAAATATCAGTGCCTGAAACTTATATATCTTATTATTCAGGTCTTTCCAGGCATCCCTGTCTAAACCAGCCTTCTCGCACACCATATTAAATGCTTGTTCAGCATCGCACTTATACTCTGTAAATACCTGTGGCAGCAATAATCCAGAACCATACAAACCTCTTATTATTAATCCATCTTCTCCAATCCTTATCTTCCTTAAATAATCTTCTGGCTTCTCAACATTAATCAATTCAGGTTTTGTTAAAACAGATATTTCCACCTCTATCTTGCCATATTCCTCTTCTGACAATGGTCCAAAACGAGGGTCAGAAAAAGCAGCGCTCTTAGCAGCATCAACAACACTTTTATACAGCTCAAAAACAGGCTCTGGAAAACCAATACAGCCCCTTAATTCACCATCAATTGTTAATGTCACAAAAACCCCTAGTTTTTCACTATACTTGCCTTTAATCTCGTCACTAACCTCAACATCTTTACCAGAAAACACAGCTTTAATGCTTTCTCTAACCAATCTAATTAATGCCCTTCCATCCTCTGATTTTAATGGCATCTTAAAGAATTATTTTAACTCTTTGCTCAAATCTTTTTTTGCGCTGTCTGCAACTGTTTTTAGCTTTTTAACAGCATTAAGAACAGCATTCTTTGGAGTTTCACTTCCATCTGTCTCAACTAAAAAATTGGGAATATTAACAAGAGGATGATCTACCCCATAAGTGGCTGTCTTAATATGTTTGTCCTCTAATAATTTCTCTTTTAGAATATTGCAAAAACCATGAGAAACTCCATCAATCTTAAAAACAAACTTGTTTTTTTGATTCTCTATTGTCTTGATTTTCATAACACAACAAGGAAACACATCTTATTTAAAAATCTTTGGTTTTGTCAAAAACCATCCACCAGAGATAGGTAGCATGATTTGGTTAGCATCAGCATATTTGAATGGTTTTTGACGCTTGAAATTCCACGAAACAGTATGTGATTTTTGAGCACAACTCATTCCACCCATTAAAATGAGTGGAATTTCATTGTTTAAACTTTTTCAAGCGCAAAACAACTAACCTTAATTCTTCTAATTCTCCGACGATGAAACTCCATTGTAGCCTTTAATGGCCAATTAAAATCAAAAACATTCACAACCCTGAATCCATTATCCCTGCTAAACGCCCTGATAAACATATCGCTCTCACTTTTATGAAAACTGTATATTGAATCAGCTATCCTCACAGCCTTTTCCAAAAAAAGCCTGTCAGCATGCCTCACTTTCACACCAAAAGGAGGATTCATAATAACTGTATCCACCTTTTCACTAAAATCAGCTATATCCTTGCATATAAACTCAGCCTTTCCCTTTATCAT
>JAGLZG010000173.1 GCA_023131705.1 Nanobdellota archaeon | reverse complement strand
ATAAAACCATCAGAAGAAAGCATATGGACATATTTTGCAAGAGCTCCTTCAACATTAAAAAATTCAAGATGGCACATCTTACAGGCAACACTTGACTTGTACTGGGCTGTTATTGATTCAGCGCATGCTGTCCTAATGACTGTAGGAGAGATACCGCCATCTCCAAGCCATGTAGCAGGCCTAATGGAAAAAAAGCTTGCAGATAAAAAACTAATAAAACCAAAATATGTAGAGACAATGGAAAAATTCTATACACTCTCAAAGATGATTGTTCACAGGCAGATACAGGAAATCAAGGGAGAAGAATATGAAAAATACTTCAAAGAGGCGCAGGAGTTTGTAGAAGAGATGAGAAAATTCATAGAAGATAAAAAATTCTAAAGCATATAGTTCTCTTTTCTTATAGTAAGTTTTATCTTATTCTTTTTAAGAATATTCATTAATTTTTTACAGATATCAATAGAAGGGCAAAGCATATGAATCCTCTTTTCCTTCATCATATCAACAAAATAATCAATAGAAGGGTTAAATATCTGGCTGCCATTTTCAATTAACTCAAAAGAGCCAAAGCTGTTATAAAACATAATTTCATGATTGCTGTTTAGTGCCTCCTCCATTATTTGTCTTTTTTGCCCAATGTTATAGGGCCATAAAATAACAGGCATTATTTCCACCTCTAAAGCAAAAAGAGTGTTTAAGGTATTTATATTTAGCCCAGCAAATTTGGAAATAAATCTTTGAATTTTTGGAAATATGGGAAAAATGACAATCAAATAATAAGATTTATATAGTTTTATGTATTTCGCAACGTTATGTTGGACAAAATAGACAAGGAATTGATAAAAGAAGTTCAGATAGATTCAAACAGGAAGACCTATCAACTTGGCAAAAAGCTTAACATTCCAAGAACAACCATTCATAATAGAATAAAAAAGCTGGAAAAACAAGGATACATTAAAGGCTATAAAGCAATTGTTGATGCAAATAAGATAGGAAAAAATCTTTGCGTTTTGGTGCATATTGCCATAGGCAGGGAGATTGGCGCAAAAGAGGTTGCAGAAAAAATAAAAAAATTCCCTAATATTGAAGAAATCTATGTTGTTTCCGGGCAGTTTGATATTATCGTAAAGCTAAGGATAAAGAATACGGAAGAGCTTGCAAACCTTGTTTTTAGCATGGAAAGCGGCCTAAGAAAAATAGGGGGAATTGCAAGAACAGAAAGCATGATTGTTCT
>JAGLZG010000172.1 GCA_023131705.1 Nanobdellota archaeon | reverse complement strand
ACTGTATCATCACAAGTTACACCTTCACATGGATCTGGAGGTGGCGGTACTGGCCCTTTATTATGCACTAATACATCTTCAGCATAGAAGTTGTTAAACTCCTCAATTGATTTTAAATTATATGTTTGAATTTTTTCTTTCCAGCAGGTTATTTCAGTTATTTCTTTGTATTTTAAATTTTTAAATAAAGCTTTATCCCTGATGTTTAGCTTGCTTACAAAATAAAGAGCAGGATTTTCTCTGTATGTTTCCTGTGGATTAATGGACTTCCAGCTGTTAATCGTATAAATTGGATGCTCATTTGTTAATTCTAACTGGGAATCATCAGAAAAACTAATCCTGCACATATGGTCTCTTATTGGCGATTCAAGCTCAAGAACTTTTGCCGGAACATTAATCTTGTTTTTTTCATTGTAACTTAATACAAATTCACCAATTTTTATATCTTCAATTTTCTTATAAGTGCTGTCTGGCATTGAGATTCTAGTGCCAGGGGGGAAACAAGATAATGGCGGTGCTGTATCTATTACTTCTTCAAACCCAATCACAACAGAGCTTGTATTAAGCTGGGGAGTATAATCAACATCATCTGTTTCCAGTTTTGCTTTGTATTGTATATATTGCGAGTTTGCTAATGAGCTTATATCACATAATGTTGAATTATCACAGGTTATATCCCAAGCATCATCTGAACATGCAGGGTCATTGCAATCTCTTAGTGAGATGTTTATCTGAGGGTTTATAGAATCTCCAGTTCTTAGATTGTCAAGATAAATTTCATTAGTCCCTCCTGAGATTTCTTTATAAAATTCTATTTCTGCAATAGCCATATGAACTTGTGTAGGGGAGAGTTCTACCCAGGTGTCATAAGCCCATAATCTGTAATATTTATACGCAACAGAATTATCAAATGTTACTTCTTTCCAGCCTTCATCGGATGAGAATAATATTTCATCAGTATTATACTGGGATGCGCCTCCACTCCAGCCATTTGCAGGAACTTTTGTCCAGGTAGAATCATCATTACTTCCTTCCAGCTTCGCATACTTTATATTTTTACTTGTTAGTGAACATGAATAATATCTCATCTTCTTAACAACCTGGCCAGAACTCCACCATGTCTTAAACCAAAGGTCTGTAAGCTTAACAGGGTCTTCAGCCAATGATTGATACCATTCCTGCGGGGCTGTATTTCCGTCAAATGCTTTTGAAACTGGATATGCCGGCTCTGCTGAGTAAGCAGATGCTCCTGCCCTTAAACTTGTTATATCAACATAGGCATCTGCATCGGCATCCAAAATTGTTATTTTTATTTGGTCAATAGCATCTTTATTAGCATTGCTAACTCCAGATATATTCCATGTCTCTGTCTGCCAAGTATCTGCACTTGTTATATTTACTGTGTGTTCTGTTGTTCCACTACTTCCTGTGCCATTTAGAGTAGTCCACCCTGTGCCGTCTATTTTCGTTTTAACTACTTTCTCAATATCAGCTATGTAAAGATATTCTGTAGAAGAATCATAATAAACATCCTGAATATTCGTAAATCCAGATAATTCAGTCCATCCTGAACCATTCATTTTTGTTTTTACCAAAGAATTTCCATTGCCTACATAAATATAATCTGTTGAAGAGTCATAAAATACTGCTTTAGCACTTGCACTAAATCCTGTCAATGTGTCAGTCCAGCCACTCATTGTCCCCTTTTTTATATAATTACCGCCAGAATGATACTCATTACCATAAACCTTATCATTTACAGAATCATAAAAAACTCCTGATGAATAAGTCAAACTAATAGTTTGCCAATCTGTCCAACTGCCATCAAGCTGAGTTTTAATAATTCTATGACCATGATTATCTGATATATAGAAATGCGGAGCTGAATAAACAATATGACCTGGATAATGAAACTGTCCTGTTCCTGAGCCATATTCACCATAAACTGTCCATCCTGAACCATCTATCTTAGTTTTTACAACAGAATGAGATTGCACGACATAAATATATTCTGTAGAATCATCATAATATATGCCATGTGGGCTATTAAATCCCTCTAATACAGTCCACCCTGTGCTGTCTATCCTTGTCTTTATTATTCGGTTATTGCTTCTATCAGTTATATATAAAAATCCTGAATTAGAATCATAGTGGACTCCCTGAACATTATCTAAAGAGTCTGGTGTCCCACCACTATTATGCAATGATATCTTAAAATTACTTCCTGTTCTGTTTGCTCTTGCATCTAATTTAATGCTGTCTTTTCCTGACAGGTTTATTGTCGGGCTTACTGTTCGGGTAAGATTATCATTGAGACTGTCTGTTTGCTTTGCTATTGCTTTTAGAGAATAAGAGCCTTGCTGCTTGATTGTGGATTCAGAATAACACTGAAGATTAGAGACAAAATCACCAACAGTAATCGGCTGTAAAAATGGATATGTT
>JAGLZG010000171.1 GCA_023131705.1 Nanobdellota archaeon | reverse complement strand
AAAATAGTATCCATTAAAAAAGGGCACCCTTTCGACTGGGCACCCTTTCTTTTGTTTATTCACTAAACATCCACGGACATGGAGAGCGCAATATACAATTAAATTTTAAAACGATTATCAACCAGGATCAGCTTTCTGCCTCCAAAGTATGCAATCTCATCTCCAATATCTGCAGCTTTATATTCAGAAATATATTGCTGGATCTGAATTGGTTTCCATCTGATTGATGCAGCTGCATTCCTAAATTTGTTTTCAATATCCTCTCTGATCATTGAAAAGTGATGCATCATGATCTGCTCCTGGGCAAATACCAGGTGATGATCATGAGGAGTGATCTGGATTGATGGATCTATTTTCACAGGGTATCCTGGTATCCTGGCAATGTGAGTGGATGGATGTATCCTGCAGATAAATGGCATGTGATAATCCTCAATCGGTTGCAGCTGCCAGGTTGGTTTTTTGTAATATGTGAACATCTTAGTAAAAGTGACATCATATCCCTGGTGAGCTGTGATCATCTTTGCATTGCAGAACTCCTCTGGATCATAAAAATGATCAGTGGCACTTAGGAAAAAATGTGAGCATTCCAGGCTCCTGGCTGCCTGAATCATCAGATTATGTTTGAGGATCTCATTCTGTTTTGTGTTGATCTTTGGATTGTGTGTGAATTCAATGAGCTTGATATTGGTTCCATTGAATCTCTCCAGGAATTGAATGATCTGCTCAGATCTCTCCCCTTTGTTGGAAACCTCCTGCCAGCAGATGATTATCTCATCCACATGATCCTGGATCTGTTCAATAGATCCCTCCAATAATTCCAGCCCATTCCATACTGTGTATAATGCTGCTAATTTCATTTCTTTTTTGCTTTAATAAATATTCGTTCGTTTCTGTTTTCAGTGATGGCTCCAAATTGTCCTACATTCTCAACTGTATATCCTGCAGCATTAAAAACCTCACAGAGCTCTCCCTGGGTGTAATGTTTCACCACTGTTGGATCTGGCTGATATTGTTTATTGTATTGTTTAATTAACCAGGCTCTATTAGGAGTGATCACTATCACCTCATTACAATCCAGCTCCTCCAGGACT
>JAGLZG010000170.1 GCA_023131705.1 Nanobdellota archaeon | reverse complement strand
AAAATGTGCTCAAGAGCGAACCGACCGAGTCCATAAGGTGAGCATGCCCTCGGTTTCTAACCGATGGTGTCGGTGAGCTGTTGACAACTTCGTTTCCAAAACTTTTTAAATGATACTTGATTTTCTTTTATTATGGGGGATTTACGATGAACAGATCACTTGAACTAAAAACAGATTTGTTATTGGGCTTTTTTATATGCTCTTTGATTCTTGCGAATACATTAGGAACTAAGATAACAACTTTTTTTAATGTCAGGGTGTCTGTAGGAATACTCTTTATACCAATCTTATTTCTTGTGACAGACATAGTTGCTGAAGTGCATGGAAAGAAAAAAGCAAAATCATTTGTTTATATCGCGATAGTTGTGCTGTTATTTACATGGGTAATGATGTATATTAGTATTAAAATACCTCCTAATACTGCATGGGGCAATCAGGAAGCATTTACCTCTGTTTTTGGAAGCAGTTTAAGAATGATTATTGCAAGTATGATTGCTTTTGTAATAAGCCAGTTTCATGATATATGGGCTTTTATGTTTTGGAAGAAAAAAACACATGGGAAATATTTATGGTTAAGAAACAATTTATCTACTATTCCTTCTCAATTAATAGATACAGTAATTTTTATGTTTATTGCGTTTTATAAAATAACACCTAAGTTTACTGTTCCATTTATAATTGGCTTAATAATACCTTATTGGATATTTAAGGTTGTGTTTGCTTTAATAGATACGCCTTTTATCTATGCTGGTGTTCGCTTTTTAAGAGGAGATTCTGGTAAAGATTAGGGTACAAAACAAACAGATTAAAGAACTTTTTGATAAAGGTATAAGTTCTTATAAGATTTCAGCTATGATTGGAATGCCTTCCAGCACGATAAGAAATAGGATTAACGCAGGTCTTAAATCAAGAAAATATAATTTTAATTAAATGGCTCAGGTCTGATAAATGAGAAAGCTTCTCCAACCGTGAATATAGAGCCGGTTAGTAGGATTATGTCATCTTCTTTTGCTTTCATCTTTGCATATTCTAGAGCATCATTTACATTCTTGATTATAATGATTTTCTTATGTATAAATTTAGCTATATTCTTAGGCATTGCAGCCCTTTCTATTTTTGGCTTTGTTATTATAATCTCTTTTGCGACAGGCTCTAGGTTTTTGCAGATATGATCAATATCTTTGTCTTTCATTATACCTAAGATGATATAGACATTTTTGCATTTGAGCTTTTTTATTTCTTTTGCAAGAACTTTTGCCCCTTCTGCATTATGGGCGCAGTCGAAAATTATATTTTTTGATATATGCTCAAACCTTCCTGGCCATCTTGCTGATTTTAATCCTGTCTTTATAGCTTCCTTGCTTATCTTGTATTTTTTATTTAACATTTCAATAGCTTTAAGCGCAATAGAAGCATTTTGGTATTGGAATTCCCCCCTAAGGGATGTATTTATTTTTCTTGTTTTAACAGGATAAAAGCTGCACTTTCTTTTTTTGCATATATCCCTTATTACCCTTGATCCTTTGCATTCTTTTGATGCAACAACAGGTATGTTTGGTTTTATTATCCCTGCTTTTTCAAATGCTATTTTGTTTATTGTGTTTCCCAGGTGTTCTGTGTGCTCTAAAGAAATATTTGTTATTATAGAAACCTCTGGTGTGATGATATTTGTAGCATCCAGCCTTCCGCCCATCCCAACCTCTACAACTGCAAAATCAACTTTCTGCTGTGCAAAATAGGTGAATGCAAGGGCTGTAACAATCTCAAAATATGTGTGGTCTTTGATAAAGGGCTTAATTTTTGAGAGCAGCGAAACAATATTTTTCTTGCTTATTTTTTTGCCGTTAATCCTTATCCTTTCCCTGAAATCAACAAGATGAGGGCTTGTGTAAACTCCTGTTTTGTACCCTTGTTTTTCAAGAATAGACGATATAAATGCGCATACAGAGCCTTTGCCATTGGTTCCTGCCACATGGATTGATTTAAATTTTTTATGGGGGTTTCCCAATGATGCCATAAGCCCTGTTATGTTGTTTAAACCCAGCTTGATTCCAAATAACTCTCTGCTGTAGATATATTTGAGTGCTTCTTCATATGACATTTACAATCACTTTAGTAGAATGCAAAATTTTTGCAGAGCTCTTTTACTTCATTGTTAATTTTACTTTTTAGTTCAGAATTCTGGTAGTCATTAATAACCTTGGCCATGTATTCTCCTACCTGCTTCATCTCTGGTTCTTTCATGCCTCTTGTTGTGAGTATAGGTGTTCCCACCCTTATCCCTGAAGGCCTGAATGGTGTGGATGGATCAAATGGTATTGTGTTTGCGTTTGTTATTATGCCTGCTTCTTCCAGAGCAACTGCTACATCCTTGCCCATGCCAGGTTTGCCAACAGCTTTTGTGTTGGTAAGGTCTATTAAAAGCAGATGAGTGTCTGTTCCGTTTGAGACAAGCTTTATTCCATTGTTCATCAGTGTTTCTGCAAGCGCTTTTGCATTTTTTACAATCTGCTGCGCATAGTCTTTAAATTCTGGTTTTAGCGCTTCTCCAAAACAGACAGCTTTTGCAGCTATTGTATGCTCATGAGGCCCACCTTGCAGCCCGGGGAATACTGCTTTATCTATTGCTTTTGCATATTTTTCTTTGCATAAGATGATAGCGCTTCTTGGTCCCCTTAGTGTTTTATGTGTTGTTGTTGTTACAACATCTGTAAATGGGAATGGGGAAGGGTGCGCATTTCCCACTATTAATCCTGCAATATGGCTTATATCTGCCATGCTTATTGCGCCGACAGATTCTGCAATATTATGGAATTCCCTGAAATCGATTGTTCTTGGATAAGCTGTATAGCCTGAAATGATAAGTTTTGGCTTTTCTTCTTCTGCTATTTTTCTTATCTTGTCCATGTCAAGCATTTCTGTTTCCTTGTCAACCCCGTATTCAACAAAATTATAGTATTTTCCCGAGAAGTTTACAGGGCACCCATGAGTTAGATGGCCCCCATGGCTTAGGTTCATTCCAAGAATCTTGTCTCCTTTTTCTAATAGCGCAAAGTATACAGCCATGTTAGCAGGACTGCCGGAATTTGGCTGGACATTTGCATGCTCTGCTCCAAATAACTGTTTTGCCCTTTCTATTGCTATTAATTCAACATCATCTATGAATTTGTTTCCCTGATAATATCTTTTTTTAGGATAGCCTTCTGCATATTTGTTGTTCATTACAGAGCCGCATGCTTCTAAGACAGCTTTGCTGCAGTAGTTTTCAGAAGGTATCATGTTAAGCTCTGATTTTTGCCTTTCTAATTCGTTTTGCACTATATTATAAACTTCTGCATCTGACTTTAGGTCTTCATTCATTTTATTCACCCTTTTTTCTAACATATGTAAGGAAAGAAAATGCTCCATGTTTTTCATCTGTTTTATTTTCTTTCTTGATTAGTTTCCATTCATCAAAATTTATTTCCGGGAAAAAGACACCCCCCTCAAAATCCTTGTGGATTCTTGTTAACTCTAAAATATCAGCAACTTTTAATCCTAGCTTGTATATGCTTGCTCCTCCTGTGATAAACACCTTTTCCTTATCTTTGCAGTATTCAATTGCATCTTCAAAAGAATGGAATATAATGGTTCCTTCCTGATGATAGTTTTTGTCAAATGTAAGCACAATGTTTTCTCTTCCTGGAAGGGGCCTTGCGTTTTCTGGCAGAGATTCATAGGTCTTATCTCCCATAATACAGGGATGGCCCATTGTTAAATCTTTGAAATGCTGGAAATCTTCCTTAATTCTCCATGGGATATCCCCATCTTTACCTATAACACCATTCTGCGCAACCGCCACGATAACAATTATTTCAGCCATTTTTCTTTAAACTGCTATCTCAAATTTTATTCTTGGATGATGCTCGTAATTTTCAACTTTTGTATCTGTATATTTCCAGTCAAATATTGATGTAAAGTTTTCTGTTTTTATTGTTGGAAGTGGGAAAGGATTTCTTGTTAACTGTTCTTTTATTCCTTCTAATTGATTTAGATAAAGATGAGTATCTCCTAAAAAACCTACTAATCTGCCTTCTTTAAAACCTGTTTCTTTTGCAAGTAAATGTAATAATAATGCATAACTTGCAATGTTAAATGGCAAACCCAGGGCAGAATCAACAGAACGCTGATTCCACATTAAATTTAATCTGCCATTTAATACAGTTACCTGAAAACCATAATGGCAAAAAGGCGGGATAACTTTCCCAACATCCATTGGGTTCCATGCAAGAACCAGCATCTGGCGGTCATGAGGTTTTGTTTTTAGCAGGTTTACTAATCTTTTAATTTGATCTACTCCTTTTCCATCATAATTTTTATCATAACCTTCATATTTTGCTCCAAAATGCCTCCACTGCCATCCATAAATAGGGCCAAGATCCCTTTCTTCCATCATTTTTTTCTTTGTTTCTTCATCGTGCGCATAAGGAATCTTTTCCGGAGTGCACCATTCATCCCATATGTGATTATCTCTGTCCTGAAGCCATTTCTTGTCGCATATTCCTCTGATGAAAAACTCCAGTTCAGAAGCGACTAATCTTAGTGGAACTGCTTTTGTAGTCATAAGAGGAAAACCTTTTGACATGTCATGCTCAAACATGGCTCCTGCAATAGCAATTGTTCCTACTCCTGTCCTGTCCTTTTTCTCAATGCCTTCTTCCAGAATTTTTTTAACAATATCAAGATAAGCTTTCATTAAACCCCCCTAATTATTTGTAAATCCCTCTCTTTAAAAAGTTTATTGTGCCATAGAACAATATAACAATATTCTACCTGATATACCTAAACTCTTTCTTTGTTTCCAGCAGGAATATTATAAGGCCCGCCATATAGAACAAAGCCATGATTATAAAGAAAAGGATAAAATAAAATGCAATAAAGTATTTTAGATTATATATCAGGAATTTTATTGTTTCTATGTAATAAGAGGCAGTGCTTTTAAAGAAATAAAAGATATAGGCTGCAAAAAACAGGTCTATTAATATGATCCCTAATACCATTAACCTTTCTTTTAGGTAGTGATTAAAACTCAGGAAATAGACTAATGCTCCAATTAATAATGTAGAGAGCGCAATTAAGGGCGGGCTTATGTTTGGAGGCAGCTGATGCGTTATTATATCAACACCAACTAATCCTTCTGCTGCCATTTCTTTTATTTTAAAAACAGGGGCCATGATGAATATCGTGACTGAAATAAAAAATATGCATAATTTTTTATTGCTAACAAAAAAACCAGTTCTTTTGTAAAGCTTATACCAGATGTAAGCAGGCAATATTAATAAAAACAGCATTCCAAATATATTAAAGATGTAAATCCAGCTTATGCATGCCTTTTGCAGCAGGGTTGGCACTAATGCAGCATCTTTTAAGAACAACAGGTAGATTGGGTCATGCCCCGCGCCTAAATGGCCGAAATAGAGGATATCACGGAATCCTGCAAGATAAGGTATTATGAAGTTAGCAACATCTGTTAAAAGGTGGAGGACTAATAAACCTGATATTCCAAGGAAGATTCTCTCTTTTGAATGGAATAATCCTATAAAATCTTCATAGAAATTCTCTCCAACATCACCAACTTTGTAGAGAAATGATTCTGGATGCAGTTTTTTGTAATGCGTTCTGAACATAGTGAACATATAAAAGAAGAAAGCAACAACCAATAAAGAAGCATCAACAGCTATTGCCAGCCATTCCATTACCAGGTTAAATACCACAATAAAGAAAAAGGATAAAACAAGAAATGTTACTATCACTCTTTCTAATTTCCTGCGAAGCGTTAGGATAATGCCCC
>JAGLZG010000017.1 GCA_023131705.1 Nanobdellota archaeon | reverse complement strand
GGAATGATCCTTTGAACATAGACTTAGTAAGATTGTCTGATCCACCAGCAGCTTTGTTGGTATTTTCACTTAGTTTGTTAAGCTCTGTGTTGGCTTTCCCCACACCATTGATCTCAAGTTCATACTGGACTTTCTGTTTAATGGTGGTTGCCATAGGATCTCCTTATTTTCTCATCAGATGGATTCTTGCCTTCATCCTCTCAGATGAAAGTATATTGAAAGCACTATCAACCCAGGCTGGAGCTTGCAAAAGATCCACTCCCAGCTGTCCCTTCTCCCACCATGAATGACATTTCATAACATGAAGAGAGAATTGACCCATAAATACTCTGGGACAGATCCCAACAGCTTCAGCCTTGAATATCAATGGCATCATTTTCGGAAGCTCTGCTTCAGCAATAAGCTCCAGAGATTCTTCTTCATCAATGTGGCTCTTCATGGGGCAACTGAGAGATCTCTTGCATCCAATGCAATCAAAACTATCAGCCAGCACTGAAGCCCATGCTGCCACTTTTATTCCCCCACTTCTACTGCTGAGAGATGAGAAATATCCCATATTCTCCCAAATAGAGCAGTCCCTATAACATGATCAAGGACATCATTCAGCAACACTTCAGGATGATCAGCTGGGATAAACTTATCAAAGTATACCCAGTTCTCTTCATCACTCTCATCATCCTCTTCTCTGGGCATTACAAGAGTGATATTTGTCACAGATAGAACACAAGTATTCACAGCCAGAGGAAAGAGGAGATCAACATCATTCACAGGATGAACTCCAGTGAAAGCCTTGAATGTGAAGAGAGTATCTGGATAAGCAAATGGTCTCCATTCATGCTTTGTAGATGGATCAACACATTTCATGCTCTTCATCTTATTTGCTTTCTTTGCCTTTCTTGGTCTTGGTTCTGGGCTTCCTGATTCTTTCTTTTGTGTCATTGTTTCTCTCCTTCAATTTACTCTTGACTCTTTTCCTGATCTCAGGAATGAATTCAAAGAGCTTGTCTCCTGGACAATCAGTGTTCCCCACTTCTCTATGTCCAATGATCTTTTCTACTGGGATATTGTTTGCAAAGCATTCAATAGAGATGATTCTCACAAGAGCAGCAAGAGTCTCCTCATCTGGAAGCTTCTCCATATAATTTCCCACAACACAGAATCCAATTGAACCATTATTCTCTCCAGAGGAATGAGCTCCAACAAAGAGAGTAGGTCTTCCGGCAATGATTCTCCCCTTCTCAATCAACCAGTGATATCCTACTCCAGACCATTTGCTCCTGTGATAATGAACAATAGAGAGAGCTGTATCTTTATCACTTCCTGAATTATGTATGATGATCATAGAAGGAGAGTCTTGCACTTTCACTCCTTTGAAATCATTCTTACTATACATTGACATCTTCAGCTCCTTTCAAGAAGGGGAGTGAGCAGAGGGAGAGACAAACTCTGCTCTGCTGTGCTTTACAGCCTCCCCTAAGTAACAGATTGCCAGTCATGATATCTGCTGTCAATCTTGATGTAATATCCAGCCTCATCCCAGGCTGATCCAGCCTCTGGAGATGTGAGTTCCAGCTTCACTTGCTGGATTCCATCCTTCTTAGGATTTGCATTAGGAATTTCAACTATCTTTCCCTGCAAATGTATTGTCCCAGTAAAGAGTTCTATTTCTGTTCCTGTTGTAACTGTATTTCCAGAGATTACAGCTTCAAATGTTCCTGTTGTATCCACAGAAACTCCTGATCCCAGATAATCTGGAACAAATCTGGAGACAAAATCATCATCTATCCATGTCTTCAAAGTAAGAACAGCTTTGAATCTTCCCATTGTCATTCCAACAGGACTGAGAGAATCTACAGAATGCTTTACTTTCATCCCATTGTCTGATTCAATTGAGAAGCCAGCTGTATTCAATTTGGTTCCATTCCAGGAACATAC
>JAGLZG010000169.1 GCA_023131705.1 Nanobdellota archaeon | reverse complement strand
TCTTTTTTAAATTCCATATAGTAATTTGGATCTGCAATTGCCCCTATTGTCATTGGATTTTTTGGGTCTAATTTAATTTTTGGGTTATATTCCGGCAAAAATTTATTAACTTCCTGCTGTGTTAAATTGTCAATTGGCTCATAAAGATGGCTTAAAATATAACCATCCAAACAGACCATCACAGGCAATAAGCATTTTTCTGCAATCTTGTAGGCCTGGATTATTGTATCAAATGCTTCTTGTGAACTTTCAACATATAACTGTATCCATCCAGAATCACGTGCTGCTATACTGTCAGAATGGTCATTCCAGATTGAGATAGGAGCTGATAATGCCCTATTTGCAACAGCCATAACAATTGGCAATCTTAAACCAGATGCAACAAATAAAATCTCATGCATCAAGGCCAGTCCCTGGGAGCATGTTGCTGTAAATGTCCTGATACCAGTTGCCTGAGCCCCAACACATGCGCTTAAAGCTGAATGCTCTGATTCAACATTAATATATTCTGCATCAAGCTCTTTATTTCCAACAAGATCCGCAAGTGCTTCAACTATATGCGTTTGGGGGGTTATTGGATAGGCTGCTATAACTTTTGGCCTGCATAATTTGACAGCTTCTGCCACTGCTTTGCTGCATTCCTGAATTTTTTTCATTGTTTGTTCCAGACTTTTTCTAATATTTCCTTATTCTTTTTAAGCGCTTCTGGTTTAGATTTAAATCTATCTCCAATAGCTTTTAATAATGAATCTTTTGAGACTAACTTAGTAATTTTGGCAAATACTACAATCATTACTGTATTTACAAAATCCTGGCCAGCATCAAAACAATAAGCATTTTTGATTTTTTCTTTACTATTTATTATTATCCTGCCTGATTTTGCTTTTTCTATTAATTTAGGCTCTAATATGATATTGTAATCAGGTTCATAGATTTGTGATCTTAGATTAATTTTTTTATCAGAAATCCTAACAAACGCCTGAACAGGAGTTCCTCTTCTTTCAACACCAAACATTGGAAATGCCTGGCTGTATTTTCCATCATAAAATGCTGCTGTTGCTAATATCTGCGCTGCTGTTACAGCCCCCTGGCCACCTAATCCATGAATTACAATTTCTATCATTTTAAATTTTGATATGTTAAAGGTTTATATAGTTTATGAATATTTAAAGCAATATTTAAATACTCTTATTAATTTTTAGATAGTAATGGCTGATAAAAAATTTATTGATTTTTATAAGAAGAATCTTGAGGAGACAAAGAGAAAGATAAAGGCTTCTGTTACAGATGATTTATTGATAGTGCAGATTATAAACAATATTGATGATTTAAACAAGATAATAAATATTCTTGCAAAGGATTTGAGGGAGTGGTATTCCTACTATAATCCTGAGTTTAGCAAAGAGATACAGGATCATGCCAGGTTTGTTGAATTAATCTTAAGCGGGAAGGATAAAAAAATAAAGCAAAGCATGGGAGCAGAGCTTAGTAAAGAAGATTTAAAGCCAATATTTAATCTTGCAAAAAAGATCAAGGATGTTTTTGAGTTTAGAGATGAGCAGGAAATATGTCTTGAGAAAATGATGAAAAAGGTCATGCCAAATGCAACTGCTGTTGCCGGAAGCGTTATTGGAGCAAGGCTATTGCAGCATGCAGGAAGTCTGAAAAGATTGATTATGCTGCCATCTTCCACTGTTCAGTTATTAGGGGCAGAGAAGGCTTTGTTCAGGCATATAAAAAGCGGAAGCAAGTGCCCTAAGTATGGTGTCTTGCACGAGCATCCTTTGATTATGAAGGCAAACAGGAAAGATCATGGCAAGATAGCAAGAGCACTGGCTGATAAGATCAGCATCGCTGCCAGGGTTGATTATTTCAAAGGAAAGTTTATTGGTGATGAATTAATAAAAGGGCTGGAGGAGAGGTTTGGATGATAAAGAAAAGTAAGATCTTTGAGGTTTATGAAACCCAGTTAGGAAGGAGAAATATACTTTTAACCAAGAATCTTGTTAAAGGAGTTAGTGTTTATGGTGAGAGGTTGTTTAACCAGGATGGAGAAGAATACAGGGAATGGGTTTCAAATAAATCAAAGCTTGCTGCTGCTATTTTAAAAGGATGCCCTAATACCGGGATAAGGAAGGATGATGTTGTTTTGTATCTTGGAGCAGCATCAGGGACAACTGCTTCGCATGTTTCTGATATTGTCGGGGAGAATGGCTTTGTTTTTGCCCTTGATTTTGCGCCAAGGGTTGTCCGTGATCTTGTGTTTGTCTGCGAGAAAAGAAAGAATATGGCTCCTTTGCTGGAAGATGCAAATAATCCGGAAAGCTATAAAGACAAGATAAGCAAGGAAGTGGATATTGTCTATCAGGATGTTGCGCAGAAAAACCAGGCACAGATATTCCTGAAGAACTGCGATATGTTTTTGAAGAAAGAGGGTTATGCTTTGCTTGCTCTCAAGGCAAGAAGCGTTGATGTCAGCGCAAAACCCAGTGTTATATTCAAGAAGGTAAGAGAAGAGATTTCTAAGAAACTGATAATAATAGATGAGAGAAAACTAGAGCCTTTTGAGATGGATCATTGCATGTTTGTTTGTAAGAAGAAATAAAATGCCTGATTGCCCAATATGTAATAGAACTTGTGAAAGTAGAATTGGTTTAATCTCACATATTTATTGGAAACATTATAAGAAATATACAGTAGCATTGACTATTATTATTTTTATTCTTGGAATAGGTGTAACTGTATTAGTAGCTGTAAATACCAGTAATATAAATTATATGTGGGATAAATATGTATTAGATAAAGAAGCAGACATTTATCTTTCAATTAATTCTATTGCTATGCTGGAGAATCAGAACAAAATAGAAAATTTAAGTGAAGAAGAAAAAGTAGATTTCTTGAATACTTTTGTAGAAATCGGAGTAATACCTGAATGGCATAATCAAAAGCGACCATTACAATTTAACGTTAAGGATGAGTTAAATGATGATGAATGGTGTTTATTCTGGACTTTTGATAATGCTAATAGGATTGTTGAAGAAGAAGACTTGCCAGTTGATCTTAAAAACAAAAATCAAAAATTCAGAGATATTGCTTCAACTATACCATCTAGAGAAACATTAGATTATTTGGAAAAAAATTGTCCAAAATGTCTAGCATATGAAATCTATGGAATTAATAGAGGAAATAGGGATGTAGATATGATTAACTTTAAGGTATGCTTTCCAGATGAAAGTTATATACTAGAGATTTCAGAAGGTATTATTCAAGATGATGATCATTGTATTAGAATCAAGAAAGGAAATATCATTGAAAAAGAAAATTTTTTAGGAGTTGTATTTGTCAAAAACATCAAAGACCCCCTCTATTGGGATTTTTGGGATAATCCAATAAAAGGAGTAGATGGAAAATTTGTTTCAAAAGGAAAAGAATTTGAGATAACTAATGATTTGATTACTAGGATAATTTCTGGCCTTCTACCTAATTGTCATATGCCTTAAAAATACGCCTGTAGCGATTGAACTTAACACCCATTAACCCAACTTTTATTCATCTAATCAAATCACTTACAATCATCTGCAAATGATTTCAGGGTTTCTTTTGACTTTCCACCAACAATTGATTTGCCATTGGATGAGCAGATAAACTGGGGCACATAACTGCTTATTACATCTTTGAAACAGGATGAAATAACAGCTCTTGCTTTATTATCTCCTGATGTTACCCAGTAGAAATCATAGCCATTTGATTCAAGGCCAGTTAATATTGGCTTCATTCTTGTGCAATGAGGGCAACTATCTGAATAGATGAACAGGACTGTTCCTTTACTTAGGCCTTGTTTAGCTGAGCACTCAGAATATGTTGATGCGCCTGTTAATTCTATGCCAGCATTTTCTGTTATTTCTTCATTATTTACTATTATTTCCTCATTATCAGGAAATATTTTGTCTATATTCAGGATGAATGCACTTAGGGCAAAAATAGCGATGATTGCAATAACTGCAGCAACACTATTCTGTTTTTTGCCTTTTTTTCTTTTTTTGATAAGATTTATAAGTTTGTTAAAGAATGAATTTATTTTTATAATATAAGGGGCAAGGCATTTTTTGCATCCCCTGAGTTTGTCAGACAATTTTATTGAAATATCAGAAGGAATTTTCTTTTTTATATTCTTTTTTTTACAGGCTTTTTTATTATCAATTTTTTTATTATTTTCCTCAACCAGCTCATTGAATTCTGCGTCTTCATTAAAATCATTCTCTTTTTGTTCATCCATTTATCATCACCATTTGTTGGAAAAACAACACATTAATAAAGTTTTGGATTTTGTCTACTTTAAAGTTTAAAAAAAGCTTTATAATAGCTATAAGGTGTATAATCATATAATGGTATATGAGATAATTATTGGAAGAACTGTCTCTGACAGGGAAAAGTACGGGACAAAAGGGACGATTTTATTAGGGAAACAATATGTTAAGATGGGGCAGGTTACATCCCTTTCTAATCCAATCTATATGGATGTTGCAAAGAGCCATGTTGTATTTGTTTGCGGAAAAAGAGGCAGCGGAAAAAGCTATAGCATGGGCGTAATAGCAGAGGGAATGTCTGCTCTGCCAAAAGAGATTTCATCAAATATTTCTGTTGTTCTGCTTGATACAATGGGCATTTACTGGACTATGAAATATCCTAATAAACAGGAAAAAGAATTGTTAGATGAGTGGGGATTAAAAGAGCAGTCATTAAATGTGCAAATATATACACCTAAAGGTTATTATAAGCAATTTAAAGAAAAGGGAATACCAACTGATTTTTCTTTTTCTGTTAAGCCATCTGAGTTAAGCGCAAGTGACTGGTGCCTGACTTTTAATGTTGACGTTAACAGTGAGTTAGGCGTTTTTATAGAGAAGATAATATCAGAATTAGTGGATAAGGGAAAGAATTTTGATATTGATGATGCAATTAAGTTGTGCAGGGATGATAAGGATGTTCAAAAGCATATTCAGGAGGCTGCTGTAAACAGATTTATTAATGCTAAATCATGGGGGTTGTTTGACAGGGAAGGAACACCTATTGATGAGCTTGTCAAGGGCGGGCAGATAACTATCCTTGATGTAAGCTGTTATTCTATAACACCAGGCGCAGAAGGAATAAGGGCTTTGGTAATTGGGTTGGTTTCAAAAAAGCTTTTTTTAGACAGGATGATAGCAAGGAAATCAGAGGAGTATGAAAGTGTACATGCTTCTTCATTTTATCTGTCAGAAGATACAGAAAAAAAGAGGGAGAAACCTCTTGTATGGCTTATCATAGATGAGGCGCATGAGTTTTTGCCAAATCAGGGAAAGACAACTGCCAGTGACGCCCTGATAACAATATTAAGAGAAGGGAGACAGCCAGGAATCAGCCTGATTTTAGCTTCACAGCAGCCTGGAAAAATACATACAGATGTTATGACGCAGTCAGATGTTATAATTGCGCACAGGGTTACTGCAAAGGTCGATATAGATTCTTTGGGCACTTTAATGCAGAGTTATATGAGGGAAGGCCTGGATAAGCAGTTGAACTATCTTCCAAGTGTTTCCGGAGCAGCAATTGTATTTGATGACATAAACGAAAGATTATATCCAATGAGAGTAAGGCCCAGGTTAACATGGCACGGGGGAGGAGCTCCTACAGCAATGGAGGCAAAGAAGAAGGAGTTTGAGTTTTAATTTGTTATTATAGAATAGAAACTTTTATATATTCCCAGTTGGTTATTCTTTGTTGGGGGAAATGGATAAATTAAAAATATTTGATGCTGGGCAAAAGAATGAGCTATCAAAAAAGGTTTGTAAAATTCTTAGAATTAAACCCAGTAATGCGGAGAGAATAAAATTTAAAGATGGAGATTTGTCTTGGAATATAAATGAAAATGTGCGTGGTACAGATGTTTTTGTTTTTCAATCTTATTATGGTCATAAAGGTCAAAGATTATATGAATTAGACCTATTATTAAATGGATTGAAAAGCGGCGCTTGCAAAAGATTAAGAGTTGTGATGCCTTTTGCTTTTGGGTCTAGAGCAGAACGAAAAACAAAACCAAAACAACCAATAAATTCTGTTGTTATCGCACAGAATCTTAAAGCAAGAAGTGTAGATGGATTATTAACTCAGAACATTCATACGAGAACAATCGGAAGTACATATGATTCATTAGGCATGTTGTTTGATAATCTTGAGTTTGAACCTATTGCAGCACATTATTTTGCTTCTATTGCGAAACAAAACAAAAAATATGAATTTATACTAAACTCTCCAGATGCTGGTGGTATGGAAAGAATAAGATATGTCTCAAAATTGATGAGAGAAAATCTTAATGTTGAGGCTGGGTTAAGTATGATTCACAAACATAGGTCAAGACCAAATGTTTCTGAGATTTTTGATATTATTGGTTGTGTAAAAGATAAAATGATTGGAATATATGATGATATAGGTGATACATTAGGAACTTTAGTAGGTGGTGCAGAAGAATTAAAGAAAAGAGGCGCACTAAAAGTTTATGCTGCGTATCCTCATGCTGTTCATAGTGAAGATGCAGAAGAAAAGATTGAAAAAGCATTATCAGATGGAACAATAGAGGAAATATTGATTTCTGATACAATTCCACTAAGCCAAAAAATGAAAAAACATAAAAAAGTTAGCATAATATCAGTAGCACCATTAATCGCAGAGGGAATAAAACAAATACACAATGATGGTTCGATAAGCAATCTTCATAAATATGAACCAGTTATAAAACTTTATAAAGATCAAGGTATTATTGAATAAAATGCCATTTTCAAAATCATTTCCGAAAACAATAAAAGGAAGCAACTACCTAAAAAGTAAGCAATTTTTGTAAAGGAATATCTATGGAAACTAATCAAAAAATTCCAAATATACCCGAATCTAAAATTATAACTATAGATAAATTAACAGATTACATAAAACAAAAACTGGAAAATGATTCGCAATTAATTAATATATGGGTAAGAGGGGAAATATCTAACTATACTTTACATAGCAGTGGTCATTCGTATTTTACATTAAAAGATGAAACAAGCCAAATAAGCTGTATTATGTTTAGAGATTCTGTGTCCTCGCTTAAATTTGATCCTGAACATGGTATGAAAGTTTTAGTATTGTCCTCACTTAATGTATATAAACCCCGTGGTAATTATCAATTAGTCGTTTCTGAGATGTACCAAGACGGATTAGGGGAATTACATCAAAAATTTCTACAGTTAAAAGAAAAACTTGAAAAAGAAGGCTTATTCTCTAAAGAATATAAGAAACCTATTCCAAAATTCCCAAGAACCATAGGAATAATTACATCTCCAACAGGAGCTGTAGTAAGAGACTTAATCAGAAATTTAACAAGAAGATTTCCAAATATAAATATCAAATTAGTACCAACACTTGTTCAAGGTGGTGGAGCCGCAGAAAATATTGTAAAATCTATTGAATTGCTTAACAAGATCAAAGGAGTAGATATCATAATTCTTGGGAGAGGAGGTGGTTCTTTAGAGGATTTATGGTGTTTTAATGAGGAGATAGTGGCGAGAGCAATATTTAAATCTAAAATACCTATAATCTCTGCAGTAGGACATGAAACCGATTTTACAATATCAGATTTTGTTGCTGATTATAGGGCTCCCACCCCTTCTACTGCTGCTGAAATAGCAGTTAAAGATAAGAACGAATTATTAAGTAATATAAATCACCTACGAGAAAGATTGTTACAAAAAACAAAAAGGACAATAGAGCTTAAAAGACAACATTTGAAATCTTTTATGGATAGACCTATCTTTAAACGTCCACTTGACTTTATCAACCAACATCTACAGCAAATTGATGAATTGATATTAAGATCTGATAGGGCTATCTTACAATTCTTAAAATTAAAAAGACATGATTTAGAAATCTTGACTACTAAACTAGATAATCTAAACCCCGAAGCAGTTTTAGAAAGGGGATATAGTCTTACTATGTGTAAAGGTAAAGTAATAAAAAGCACAAAAGATGTTAAAATAAATGACTTAATAGATATCATACTCAGAAAAGGAGAAATAAAAAGTAAAGTTATGGAGGTTAAAAATGGAAAACGAAAATGAACCTTTTGAAAAAAATCTAAAAAAAATTGAAGAAACTGTCGGTTCTTTGGAAGGTGGAGATTTGCCTTTAAAAGAAACTCTTGAAAAATTTGAAGAAGGCATTAAACTCTCAAAATTGTGTACTGAGGAACTAGAAAAGGCACAACAAAAGATTGAAAAAATAACAGAGAAAGATGGGAAAGTTATTAGTGAGCCATTCTAGGTATAATTTAATCTCTACTTTAATTTAGATTTATCAAAAGATATATAAAATGAGCTAATATTTAAGAAGTAATATGGCAAATTTAAGAGAATCACCTTATATTTGGGTAACATGGTTAGCAAAGATTATGGCAGGAGATATAACATGCCAATGGCAAAGTTGGTTTCGGAGTCAAAATAAAGAAATTGAAAAACAACCAGATGATTTTGATTTAGTGGGATGGAAAATGGATCACACCAAAATGCTAACTGAGTTAAAAGAAAAATTGATTAAAGAAAATTATAGTCCTATTATTGAACAATCTGTTAAATACAAAATTCCAAATTTAGATATAACTGTAGCCGCTAAACCAGATTGTATTATAGAAAAAAAAGATGTAGTGATAATATATGATTGCAAAACCGGAAAAGAAAGATCTTCAGACCAAGTTCAAGTAATGATATATATGTACCTTTTATCAAAAGGTAAATTTTCTGGAAAACAAAGTAAGGGAGTAGTTATATACAAAGATAAAAAGATTGAAATACCTAATTTACCTGAAAATTTTGAAGACAACTTCAATTTCTTTGTTAATGTTTTATCCTCACCAAAACCACCAACAAAAAATCCTGGTGCTGACTGTAAGTTTTGTTCAATAACAAAAAATGATTGTTCAGAAAGGGTAGATTAATTAAGGGAGTTAAAATGATTAAAGAACAATGGGTTAAGGACTTAAAAGGAAATGAAGAAGTTAAAACAGAATTTATGATTCTTGAGAAAGAAATTAAACCTTTTATTTCCAAAGAAGGGGAATATCTTCAATTACAGTTAGGAGACAAGACTGGAGAAATCTCAGCACTCTGTTGGAATCCACAATTGATAAATTTTGATATTAAGAAAGGAGATGTAATTGAAGTTAAGGGTGTTACGCAAAAACATAAGGAATATGGATTGCAAATAATATTCAATCCTACAGATATTAAACTTAGCGAAGAATATGAACTAAGGGATTTTTTGAAAAGTACATCTAAAGATATCAATGAATTAATGGATGAATTACTAAAAACTATTGAAGAAATTAAAATTGTAGAATTAGGTAAATTGTTACATTCTTTTTTTAATGACAAAGAATTTGTTAAAAAATTTAAAGAAGTTCCAGCTACTTTATTATATAATCATAACTATATTGGTGGTTTATTAGAACATACAGTTAGTGTGATAAGAATTTGTAAAACTATTTGCAATATTTATCCTGAGCTAAATAAAGATTTATTATTAACAGCAGCTATCCTTAATAAGATAGGCAAAACTGAAGAATATAAAATTGATAGAATTATAGATATAGCTGAAGAAGGTGGACTTATGGGTCACATTATCTTAGGTGATAGGCTCCTACAAAAAAAGTTCGAGAAATTTGAGAACTTCCCAAAGGATTTAAAGTTAAAACTGAACCATATGGTAGTAAGTCGTTTTTCTAAAACAGGATATGGTTCTCAACAAAGACCAAAATTTCCAGAAGCAGCTGCTCTTGTGTATGCTGATTATTTAGATTCTAATGTTCAAGGATTTAAACAAATGTTTGAAGAAAGCAAAGATGAAGAAGATATCTGGTTCTATAATAAAAAGAGAGGTTATTATCTATACTTAAAATAATCATCTGATATTTCATATCACATATATTACATAAAATTAATGAATGTATTAGTGATGCTAAGATTATTATTGCAAAACAAGAACTAAAGCCTTTCCAGTCTGACTTAATAAGAATAGCAATTTCTCTTTTTGAAAAAAGAGCTTCTCATGTAGTTTATTGGAAAGAATCAAAAGCTAAGGAAAAGTTTGACAAATTAAATCAATAATCGAGTGAAGCGAGACTAAATGGTTTTTTCTTTTTCTGGCGGTGTTTTTCTTTTTTGTCAAAAACTAAAAGTTTTTGAGCATGCTCAGAAATCTTTGATTTCTGACATGTCAAAAAAGAAAAAGTCGCATTGGAAAGAATCAAAAGCAAAGGAAAAGTTTGACAAGATGGAATAAATAAAAATTTATTTCTTTTTATCCATCTTTAATTCAGTTCCTGCAGGACCATATGTCATTGAGATTATAGAAGCAATGAACATCAGTACAAATATTAATCCAAATGCAAAACCATAGGATCTATTTTTTGGATACACCCATATAACAGATATTAAAAAACCCAGAATTGCAGTTAACATAAAACTTCCATGCAGTGGAGCTGCTTTAAATGCCATATTTAATCACCTCTTTTTATTTTATTTATCCTCAAACTTTATAAAATCAACCCTTAATTATAAACTTATCTAATTGTTTCTTTGCTTTTTCCCTGTTTTTTTGATGTTTTTTCAGCATGTTATTTATCTTATCTATTAAGATTGCTTTTAATTCACCAGACAATAGTTTTCCGGATTTGTAATCATGGTATATCTTTACTAATTTTTTATCATCTTCTTCAAAGAAATTAAGCCACTGATAAGCAATATCTTTTTCAGGTATTCCCCCTAATCTCCTATGTTCTTCAATAGTATCTCTCCCTCCTGAAAAAGCATATTTGTTTATTTTTTTAGCAACTATCTTTTCATTGTCTACTGTGTATATTGCTGTTTTTTCCATAGAAGCTGACATTTTACCAGAAGACCCCTGCAGGGCTGGCAGGAATCTGCATTGTATTGAAGCTGGCTTATAATAGCCTAATTTTCCTACTACATCCCTTGACAGCCTAAAATGAGGGTCTTGGTCTACTGCATGAGGAATTAAACAAGGTATATTTTTTTTAGCTAGGACAGAAGGTAAAAATGCCGGAACAGCCTGCATTGCAGTATAAAAGATAATCCCTATATTTGATTCATTATTAAGGCCAAAAGCCGCTTTAACATTAGAAAAATTTATTTTTTTAGCAACTTTTAAAGCCTCTTTATACATAAGATTTGCATTTTTTGTGTCTATGAGGAATTTAGTTTTCTTTGGATCAAAACCTACAGCGATAACATCTAACATGTTTTCATAGGTATATTTTTCAGTATCTTTAAGAGTTAGATTTTCTTTAAAAAGAAATTTTTCTTCATCAGGAAACTGGAACCATAAGTTAACATTAAATTTTTCCTGAATCCATTTTGTAAATATCCAAGGAACAAGATGGCCCAGGTGGGTGTGTCCGGAAGGGGCCCTGCCAGTATAAAGAAAAAATTTATTCCCCTTTTCATATTCATCTAATATCCAGTTTAAGTCCCTGTGCGCAAAAAAAATATTCCTCCTCAAGAAAGGGTGGAGTTCTCCTGTAATTTTTTTAATTCTTTTTAATAAAGGCCCATCTATTTCTTTTATTCCAAATTCATTAATCAATCTCTTATAATCTACATCTCCAGAAACATTCCATGGTGTTACTATGAATTCCTTAGCCATAATTGTTTACCTTGCCTCATTATTATTTAAATGTTTTGTTTGTTTATATTTTTCTTTTTAACATAAACTCTTTGGTTATATAAGGCAGCATAAATGCAACAGCATAAACAAGAGAGATAAGAATATAGCTGTGCTGTACATTCCCTAATTGCAGTGTTGATTGAAGATAGTTTGCAAATTTTACCATATAGCCAATATTGATTATTGCTAAACAGGGTATAAACAGATTCGAGATTATTACATCTTTTTTTTGAAGATTCTCTATATCTCTTATCAACAGGTCAAAGAAAAAGCCAAAGGATAATCCAATGGTTGCTATTATTGAATATAAGATAAAACCTTTTAATGCCAGAAGGAAAGGTATTAATATTATTGATACAATAAGATTTCCAATAATTGCTATTGTTAAAACAGACCAGAAAATTATGCTATCCAGGAATTTTATTTTTTTTGATTTTTTATCTTCTGCTTTTTCTATTATTGATAGCGCCTTATCTATGTTTTCCTGGTCCCATCCCTTATTCCTCAATCTTTCATAAATATCATTCATCTTTTATTCCATATATGAGGTTATAGGCATTTTCAACAAATGTTTTTGTTCTTTCATTGTATTCCTGAATTGTGTCTATGTCTATATTCAGAACCTCATCATCAACAACTGCAACCATTGTAACATGCCTCCTGAACTCTCTTTCTTTGGAATATTCTGCCCTGTTTATTTTTCTTAGCAGAATGTAGAAATCAATATCATTTACAAATTCCTTATTTTCAGAAAAGAGCTTTTTAATGGCATCACATTTTGCCATTGGATTAGAAGGAATTTCTTTTATCTTCTTTTTTTTCTGCATATAAAGCAATAGTGCATCTATTGAAAAATCAAATGCTTTTATTAATCTTTCAATAACACTTTTTATAACATCTACTGTTCTTGTATATTTTAAGCTTACATAGAACAAATGGTCAACTCTCTTCAGCTCTTCTTTTGCTAACTCTATTCTTTCTTTTATGCCAATCACCTTGCAAATATTTCTTCATTCCTGCTGACAATTTTTTCCATGTCAAAAACAAAATCCTTTGTAATATGCATCATCTTTTTTATTTTATCTATATCTATTGTTTTCATCCTGTAATTATCAGAGCAGATAACAAAACGGTCATTTCTTACAAACTCCATTGGGCTTTTTTTATGCTCTATTATTATATCCTTAAGCTCTTTTATTACTGATATATAATCCTGTTTTATATTATATTTTTCTACACATCTTTCTTTAAATATATTAAACTTGCTGTCAAATGTATCCTGAAAAGGAGGAATCCTCTTAAATAATCTTTCATAGTGGAGCAGAGAGCCCATAGAGTTTGTCAGCGCTAAAAATATATTTTCTATCGCTGACAATAACAGTTTAGGGTCTTTTATTAAAGGGTATGTTTGTGTTATTATATGGTCAGCAAGCATTATCTTTTTTTTTGCCCTGTCTCTTAACTCCTGGAATCTTTCCATATATGTGTTAGTATGAGAAAGAAGTTTAAATAGTTTATTCTTTTTTTAGTTCTATTATTGCAGCTGCCAGGTCTCCTTTATTTCTTTTTATTGCTTCTTTTGCCTGTTCTTCTGAGCAATTACCCTGTTCAGAAACAGTTTTTATATCATCTTCATTTATTTCAGGCTCTTTTGAGGCTTCAACTTCCTCTGCTTCTCCAACGACCTGATAGGTTTCCTGGCCCATCATGTTTACTTTTGCAACCTGGGGGTTGTTTATTACTATATCTTTATCCCCACATTTAATTATGACTTGTTTTGCATCTATGTCTGACTGCTGTATGCCCATTCGGCGCATCATCTGCTGCATTTTCCTTGGATTCATTCCTGGTATCATTTTAATATCATTAATTTAATTCTATATAAAAACCTTACGAAAATCAAAGATTTTCTAAGGTCTTAAAAATCAGAGATACTAAAATCACAGAAATCAAAGATTTCTGGGAACTTAGAAAAATCTAAGATTTTTCAAAGTAATCAAAGATTTTTTGTATCTCATGAAAATCAGAGATTTTCAAAACCTTACAAAAATCAAAGATTTTCTAAGGTCTTAAAAATCAGAGATTTTAAAGACCTTACGAAAAACCATTCATTACTTTTTTTATTCTGTTAACTGTTTGCTCCCAGCTGAAGTTTTTTATGACTGTTTTCCTTGCGTTTACTCCCAGAGCTTTTCTTACATATCCTTCTTTTAATAACCAGTCTATTTTCATACTTAATATCAGATTATTATGTTTTGGGAAAAACAAACCATTATCTTTATCTTTTATATAATCTTTTACATGACCTACTTTTGTCACTATAACAGCAATTCCGCATGACATTGCCTCTAAAGTAGAGAGTGATGTTGTTTCTGTTAGCGAGGGCAAAACATAGATATCCATTGCCTGAAGATATGGAACAACATTACTTGTTTTTTTAATAAGCCGTATATTCTCTTTTTCCTTAAATAATCTTTCCAGCTTTTTTATGCCCTGTCCAACTATCAGCAGAACAAGATTTTTATGGATTTTTTCTAATCTTAAAAATGCCTTATAAAGTGTTATCAGGTCTTTTTCTTTCCCTATTCTTCCGCAAAATCCAATGACTTTTTTGTTTTTGTCTACCCCTATCTTTTCTTTTGCCTCTTCTTTGCTCCCTGGAGGCAAGAATTTTTCTGTGTCTGTTCCAAGCTTAACAATTACTTTGGGCGATTTAATACCATGCTTTTCCATTACTTTTGCTGTTTCAGCAGAAGGAACCATAATAATATTACACCTGTTATAAAGGTTTTTTGCAATTGATTTTATAATAGGCTTTATAGTATAATCTGCTATTTTTTTTGTTGATATGCTTTTTGTTACAAGCTCCCATTCAAAGGAATGAATATATGCTATTACTGGTTTTTTCAGTTTTTTTGCATTTCTTATTGCCAGCGCGCCTATTGGACCTATTGTCTGTACCCATATTATATCTGCCTTTTCAACATGCTCTTTTAACAGCTTGGACATCAGTTTTGGCGGCTGATAATCGCCAATCCTGAATCCAAATAAGGGAACTCTTGTTATATTTACCCTTTCAATAGGATTAAATTTTCCTTCAAATTTTGGAGCAATTATAGTTATGTCATAATAATTTCTTAATTTTGGAACTATCTCTGATAAAAATCTTGAAATGCCATCCCATCTTGGCAAAAAAGAGTCTGTTGCAATCAGCAGTTTTGGTTTTGCAATCATTTTATTTTGTTAAATACCTCGACAAATTTGTGATTATAATTTATTCCATTGATAATGGCGCGCGCATAGACAGCAGGAATTAGCTGAAACATGGAAATACCCTGGCTTTTGAAACATTTTAAGGCTTTTAATTTTAATTTGAATGTAGGGGATATATCTACTATTAATTTAGGCGCATTTCTTTTTTTTATTCTTATTATACTCCATATATCAAAAGAATATAGATTTCCTTTATAATTAATCTCATTAGCAGAATCTATTATTAATTTATATATTGCCCTATGATCAGGGAATGGATCTTCAATAGAATGAGTAAATATCTTATCTGGTTTATATTTTTTTATCAACTTTTTTATTTTTTCTCTTGTACTTTTATTTTTTACTTTTGTACTAATCTTACCATCTGGCAATCCCAGGAATATTGTTTCTTTGCAGCCAACAATTTTATCTGCTTTTTGGCTTTCTTTTACCCTGATTCTTGTTGTTATATACTTTTTTAGATGAGGATGGGAGCTTTCTCCATATGAAAAGATAATAGATATGACACTATTGCCTTCTTTGCTGTATTTTGCAATAGTTCCCCCACATCCGAGAATCTCATCATCAGGGTGCGCTGAACATATAAGTATTGTTTGTTTCATAATGATATGCGGCGACTGGGATTTGAACCCAGATAAATGGCTTGCTTCACAAAGCGAAGCTTTTGAAGTATTACAAAAGCTTGCTTTTGGAATGGAAGGCCATTGTCATAGCCATTAGACCATCGCCGCAATACTTAGAAAGAGGATTAAATTGATTTATAAATGTTACTTTATTTGCTTTCTAAACTGTTCTATAAACTTCTTAAAATCTTCTGCTTTTACATTAGCACCGCAGGCATGCTCATGGCCTCCACCCTGACCTTCACAGCCTTCAAGCGCTTTTTTTATAATGGGGGGCAGTATATAACTGGATGCTCTTATGCTCAGTTTCATTTCACCTGATTTTTTTCTTCCAACGATTATTACTTTTTCGGGGAATCTATATAATAATTCATTGCTTATGTCAGAATTAAGGCTCATTCTATTTTCTTCATAGATGTATAATAATAGCTTATCATTTGTTTTGCTTTTTACTGCTTTTTCCAGTGTTTCCTGGTATTCCCTGTTTATTTTTTCATATCTTTTATAGACAAATACTGCCTGAGGTGTTTCCTGGTTGAGCAGTTCATAAGGTGTTTTTATCCTTGTCATAATCTTTATGCATTTTTTTACATCATCCATTTTTCCTTTTAGGCAGAAAGAGAATATCCTTGCTAATCTTCCAAATTTTGAGCTAAACAAGGCATCTTCTGGTCTGGTGATGTTTTTATCCAGCAGATCAGGATACTCTTTTTTTATTTGTTCTGTAAAATCAGGCAATACCCAATCCCCTACACAACCAACCATACTAATCCACATATCCTGCTTAACAGCTTTATAGCATATCTCTGAGGCAGGATAGTTTTTATCTGGCTCATTTACTCTTGGATTGAAGTATTTTACTTTATGTCTTTTTACAGGCGTGTGGTGGTCAACCCATATGACGGGAACATTAACTTTATCCAGAAAATCCTGACTTACAATAGGCTTATCCAGAATAAATACTTTATCCGGAGCATATCTTTCAACATTCCCTGCAAACTGCTCTCCCATTTCTGTTGTTGTTTTCAGGACAATTCCCTTGCCATCCCCAATAAACCTATAGAATAACAGAAATGATGCAAGACCATCAGGGTCATCATGGAAAAATATCAATGGTCTTTTAGATGTTTGAAGCTCTTCCCTTAACTCATTTAGTTGTTTTTCTGTTAGCATTTTTTTTAGCACTATTAATGCTAACTTTAAGCTATATTTAAATATTTCCTTGTAATCCACTGTTATATGAATGTTCAGTGCCTTAGATGCAAAGGGAGAGGGTTTTGCGGCAGGATTGTTTGCCCCCATATTGTTAAATCTGAGGCTGTTTTTAAGGTAAGAGATAAGCTTACTAAAAAAGATTTTAGTGGAGCAGCACCTTCACCTTTTGTCGGCAGAATTGGTTATCCTAAACTGAATGTTGGAATTCTGACTCCTGTTGATGTAAAAGAGGATGCATGGGTCTATGATGCCCCTCATCATTGGGCAGAACATAATTTTAAGATTCCTGAGATTGTTGATTATAGGACTGCTTTGATCAATTCACGATTTGTTGTGCATGCTCATGATGTCAGCAAGGTTTTGGATACTGTAAAAGAAGTTGGAATGGCTTCAAAACCTGTTGAACTGGAGATAAATCTAAAGAATAAACCCAGGTTTAGGATTAATTCAGATTCTTTTATGGCGCCAACAGGACCAAATGCGAAATTGAAAAAGGCAAAGGTTACATCTAATCCAAAGATAAGTTTTAAGGTTGAGAAGGTTGTTGATGATAGTGAGCTAAAGGCGAATGATGCAATGCTTTACCTGTATAAATCCGGTTTTGATGAAAATTTCTTATCAAAGCTCTTATCAGTTGGAACTATCGGCTTAAAGCCAAACAGGAAATTGGTTCCCACAAGATGGAGCATATCTGCTGTTGATGATAATATTGGAAAAGATATTATTAAAGAGATCAGGGATTTT
Organism: Nanobdellota archaeon; assembly: GCA_023131705.1. Classification (GTDB taxonomy): domain Archaea; phylum Nanobdellota; class Nanobdellia; order Woesearchaeales; family B3-WOES; genus JAGLZG01. The sequence continues at coordinate 4,471 of JAGLZG010000169.1, read as the reverse complement.
AAAGAGAGTGATTATCTGTCTTTTTTTGGAAGTTATCTTGGAAATTATTATCTTGTTTTAATGTTTCCAGAGCCGTGGTCTTATGAATTGTTTGAGATTTATGCCCCTAAGGCATCCTGGAATACAAGCACCAAGGTCCAGTTTACAACAGATTATGAAGGTTATGGTGGAAGAAAGAGCTATGCAGAGAATTGCGCAGGCGGCTATTATGCTGCAAGGCTGCCTATACTGGAAAAATTAAAAGGAATGAAAAGGCAGAGCACTATTCTTGCTTTAAGGTTTATAACAGGAGAGTATATAGCCCCATTGGGTGTGTGGGTTTGTCGTGAGGCAACCAGGAAATCAATGGAAAGCAAGCCATTGACATTTGCTTCAAAAGAATTGATGCTGGATTATGCCAAAAAGCTTGTGAAAAAGAAGTTTGGAATTGATTTAGACCAGATATTTGATAAAAGCATTCTAGTAAATAAATTAAAGACACAGTCTAAGCTGACTGGGTTTTTTTAGAATTTTTGAAAGAAAAACTCTTTAAAAATCTCATAATATATTTAAGTTTGATAAAATATATAAAAGGAAGCTTTTTCTATGTTATATGGTATGGCGATGTATTCATTGTGGAAATAAAGCTGAAAAGAAACATAAGTTAAATAAAAAAAAGAAAGGACAACATGGAAAAAAATAACACAAATAAAAAAATTATAATCTTGATTCTATTTTTGTTTTTTATGTTGACCCCCTCTGTTTTTTCTAAAGTAGAGATTATCATGAGTAGGCCAATAATCAAAATAGGTGAGACTATAAAAGTAGAAAATTTCTTTTCTTTCCCAGATATTGATATGTTTAAACCTCTTTTTCCTATACCTTCTGATGCAATAAATGTTCAAGTGTATTTTGAAAATAAATCTATTTACTATGAAAGATTTAACAAATATAATTATGCTAGTTTACAGAATTATCTTCATGAAGCTTGTTCTCCAAATGAAGAAGGGTATATACAATATGATGGTGGCTTTGAAATAAATACAAATGGTGTAATTGTAGAAACTAGTGGAGGATATTGTGATAACTATAAGGATTTTATACCAAGGGAAAATGAAGATATTATTATGGTGAATGTATCAGGTATGAGGTTACCTTTATCTTATATCTCCGTAATCTATGAACTCAGAAAAGACCCAACTAATAATTTTATTTGTTATGGAGATATTCCAACATATATTTTGCCTGAAGATTCATATGTATGGTACCATACAAAACCAATAAGGGAAGAAATTGTAGAGGACTTAGGAAATATAATTGAAGTAACAGATACAAAGGGTAAAAATAGATTTTGTTTTTCTTATGGTACCAAGGGTGAATATGAAAAATATGATTCAAGAAAAAACATGTTGTGGGGTTTGTATATTGCAATATCTCTTGCAATATTTGCTATTTTTATAGGATTTGTAGATTCTTTTTATACTAGGAATAATAAAAAATATAGGGCAATTAATATCATTTTGTGTACTCTGTTGTTACTATTATGGATTATTTTTATTGTACCATTCAAATATCATTTTATGATTATACCTCCTTTCAATGAGTCCTATTCATTATTGATAAATTTATCTTTTGTTGGCATTATAATATTATATTTTGTTTCTTTTGGTATTATAAAGTGGAGGCACATAAAATCAAATTTAAGGCAAAACACAGTCTAAGCTGACTGGGTTTTTTTAGTTTGATAGTATGTAGATGCAAAAAGAGAATCAAAACCGAAAAGTTTATATATAAAATATGTTTTAATATTAAAATGTATTGTATATAAGATAAAATGGAAGTTGCTATAACTAAAATATCTCAAAATGGACAGGTTGTGATACCTTCTGAAGTCAGAAGAGAAGCAGGTATAGAGCCATCAACCAAGTTTATAGTTTTTAATGAAGACGGCAATATTTTGTTAAAACAAATCAAAAAGGAAACACTCATGAATGATATAAGATTAATTGATAAAATACAAAGAAGCGAGGAAGAAATAAGAAAAGGGAGATTTATTAAAGCAGACACCAGAATGAAGGATGAAGAAATTGATGATTTGTTGATAACATAAAATGCAGATAATATTTTCTGAGGAGTTTAGAAAAGAATTTAAGAAGATTAAAGATAAAACTACAAGACTGAAAATTATTGGGCATATTAAAAAATTAGAGAAACTTCCAGAATCCGGAAAGCCCTTAAAATATAAATTAAAGAACCATCGCAGTGCAAGGATTCCTCCTTTTAGGATAATTTATAGATTAGAAAAGGATAAAATTATAATAAATTGTTTTGATCATAGGAAAGATATTTATAAATGATTTCTGGTTTTTTAGAAAACTATAAAAAGATATTCAGCTTAGTGGATTATATGAACTTTAAAATCAATTTTAACAAGCTGAAGACAGCCCTGGATAATGCTGTTAAGCATAATGTTGATTTAGACAAGAATATAGATACAACAAAGGCTATGCTTAACTATAACCTGAGCCAGCAAGGCTATTACCAGAGATTATTGTTAAATGCCATAAGGGGTGTTAAGAATTCTTCTGTTCAATTACACCAATTATTTCAGACAGACGCTAATGCACAGGAAAAACTTAATGAATTAACTGAGATGGTGCCTGAGATTGAAACTACTGACCTTGACAGACTGAAAAAAATAGTCAATAAGATGGATCTATTGATAAAACAGATAGAGTTTCCGAGTGAAAAAGAAAAACTTGTCTATATCCCAAGCAGGATACCTGTTGATATTAAATCAGAGGTTACAGCAGATTTAAATGAATTAGAGAGGTGTTATAAGAATAAGTGCTATAGGAGCGCTGTAGTATTGTGCGGAAGGGTTTTAGAGATTGCTTTGCATAGAAAATATTTTGATGTTACTGGAAATGATATACTTGAAAAAAGCCCTGGAATTGGTTTGGGGAATCTGATTGCCAAGCTTAAAGAGAAAAATGTTAATTTAGATCCCGCCCTGACAAACCAGATACATCTTGTTAACCAGGTAAGGATTTTTTCTGTCCATAAGAAAAAAGAGGCTTTTTACCCAAGTGAGCAGCAAACACAGGCTATGGTGCTTTATACATTGGATATATTGGAGAAAATATTTAGTAAATAAATTTCCAAGGATCAACTAGTTCTATGGTAAGTCCCCCCCATTAGCAATATTTTTAGCTTTATTCGACTTCTTCCATTACTGGGAATTTTTCAACGACGATAAATTCTTTTTTCCCTGAACGAACAGCACTAACCTGTACTTTACTGCCACTTTTTAGGTTGATGGCTTTAGCCTCCCTTGTTACTAGAACACCGATACCATTACCATAGGTATTAAGTTGTTTTACAGATCTTTCAATGATTTCTTTTTTGTTTTTAGTCATAATATAAGGTATATTATATTAACTAACTAATAAATTAAGTAATATACAGTATATTACCAAAAAATTAATAAAGGGGATGTAATATATAGTATATTACAACATTTTATGAATAAAAAAGGCGATAAAACTGAACCAAAAACTAATAAAACTCCTTAAATACACTCTTACAGCATTAATACTAGCAACAACACTACACGTCTTTAATGGCTATATTATACAGAAAATAATACCTCCTAAAATCATAATAATGTTTACTTATGATGTCTTTTCCCTTATAGCCTTTATTATGTTAGGTGTAATATTCAAACACTTAGGTAAGATAAAAGGTTATAATTATAAGCATATAGCTGTAATAGCTTTTTTTATAGCTATAGTTAGTGTAAGCATAGTATATTGTATAATGTTTACTGGTTTAGGTAGTTTTCTTTCAAAAGGAATATTATTGCATATATTTGGTGTTCTTTTTATAGCAATACCTATAGTGTTTGGTGAGTATAGGCTTTGTTGAGTTCTAAATAACGAAAACATTTAAATACGACATTTGTATTTTTTCATATTATGAAAGCATTGACAGCAAAAGAACTGAAAAAGAAATATTTTGAGTTTTTTAAGAAGAAAAAACATGCTTTGATTAAATCTGCTTCTCTTATCCCAGAGCATGATCCTACAACTTTGTTTATATCAGCAGGGATGCACCCTTTGGTTCCTTATTTGATGGGTCAGCCACATGCTTCTGGAAAAAGACTGGTTGATGTCCAGAAATGCATAAGGACAGGGGATATAGAAGAGGTTGGCGATGCTTCCCATCTAACTTTTTTTGAGATGCTTGGAAACTGGTCTTTGGGAGATTACTGGAAAAAAGAGGCTATTGAGTGGAGCTATGAATTTTTAATAGATGAGCTTGGTTTAGATAAAGAAAGAATTTATGTAACATGCTTTGAAGGGGATAAAGATGCCCCCGAGGATGAAGAATCAGCTAAGGTATGGCAATCATTGGGAGTTCCAAAAGAAAGGGTTTATTTTTTCCCAAAAAAAGACAACTGGTGGGGCCCTGCTGGTGAAACTGGCCCTTG
>JAGLZG010000168.1 GCA_023131705.1 Nanobdellota archaeon | reverse complement strand
AAGTTTTTAGATGAAAGCAATGTTGCAAGGGGGGAGGCAAAAAAATTAATTGTCAGCAGTTTTGATTATGGAGAAAAAAAGGAAGAGATTATGGTAAAGGGGGGAAGAAAATATGAAGAGTTAAAATCTGCTTTGCCTGAAGATTTTTTTCCTCCGTGCATAAAAAATATATTAAAAGGTTTAGAGGATGGAAGGAAAAGGAGCTTGTTTATCTTAGTGAATTTCCTTACAAGTGTTGGGTGGGATTATGACAAGATTGAAGGGCTGTTGAGAAAGTGGAATAAGAAAAATAAAGAACCATTAAGAGAAGTATATCTGATTGGACAGATGAGGTACCATAAGACACAGAAAAAGAAAATACTGCCCCCTAACTGCCAGAATAAGATGTATTACCAGGATTTGCAGATATGCAAGCCTGATAAGCTCTGTGAAAAGATAAGGAATCCTGTTAATTACAGCAGAAGAAAAACATTTTATCTTAACAAAAAAGGCAAGAAATAAAATTTCTTTTCAGGAAATCAACAAGATTTATATACTGCCTGTAACTTTGGCCTATACTAATATGGGATCTAATAAACCAATTTATAGACTGAGTGTTTCGGATTTTGAAAATAGTTTTGATTTTTATACCAAAATAATTATGTTTAAATCCAAATATAAAACAAAAGAGCCCAAGTCTGCAGTTCTTTCTTTTGAAGAAAACAGGATAATAATTGAACAGGCCAATAACTATCAGGATACTGGAAAAACAGAACCTTCCTTAGGAGAAGGAATCACTTTTCAAATCAAGGTTAAAAGCATTGAATCAGTTTTGAAATCATTAGAAGGAAATAAATGCCCAATTTACAGTAAACCAGAAGAAGTTTCGTATAAACGAAATGGCAGGCTTATTGGGAATAAAAGATTCCTGATTAAAGATCCAGACGGATATTTGTTAAGATTTGTTGAAGATTTGTGAACTAAACATTTGTAATCTTTCCGAATTTCTATTAATCTCTTTTAATATCTTTTCTCCTTTTTTTGTTAGTTTGTAGAATCTGTTATATGGCTGCTCTGCTTATTGGTGGTTGTATAAAAAACAATATCTTAAAAAGCAATAAAATAGCTTATTTAGGTTAAATAAGTGTTATTTATCCTTTATTGTTAAACTGGTTAACATTAATAAAAAGGTGGAATAGTTATATTTATAAAGCTATCAAAATTCTCTTTTCTATTATGTATTTAAGGTAATGATTAAATACCTGTAAACAATAAACAAGCCTGAAAAGAAGTTTTTCAGTACAGTTTATAGATACTGGATTCTATAAAAAACTTCAATAAAAGGTTTTTTTTATTAATAATAAAAGAAGGGATAAGATAATATGCCAAAGGCACATGTACCAAGGAGAGGAAGTATGCAGTTCTGGCCTAGAAAGAGGGCTAAAAAAGCTACACCAAGAGTCAGGGCTTGGGCTAGTGTTAAGGATGCAAAACTGCTTGGCTTTGGAGGGTATAAAGCAGGCATGAGCCATGTGATGTTAACAGACAGCAGAGAGCATTCAATGACAAAGGGAAAACAAATTTCCTGCCCTGTAACAATCATTGAGTGCCCGGCTTTAAAGGTTTTTTCTGTCAAATTCTATAAAAATTCTAATAATGGCTTAAAATCTGTTTCTCAGGTTTTTTGTGAAAAGTATGATAAAAATCTCAAAAAAAAGATGATAATCCCTAAAAAATTCAAAAAGATTGATGACATTAAGACAGAAGATTATGATGATTTAAAGGTTATTGTGCATACGCAGCCAGGTTTAACCGGCATTGGGAAAAAGAAGCCAGAGATATTTGAGGTGGGGATTGGAGGAGATAAAGAAAGCAAGCTTAAATTTGCAAAGGACATGCTTGGCAAGGATGTTAATGTTATGGATTTTTTTAATCCGGGCCAGCAGATTGATATTCATTCTATTACAAAAGGAAAAGGATTTCAGGGGCCTGTAAAAAGATTTGGTGTTTCAATAAGAAGCCACAAATCAGAAAAAACAAAAAGGGGGCCTGGTTCTTTAGGCGGATGGAAAGGGCAGGCTCATTTTATGTATAGGATTGCCCATGCCGGCCAGATGGGTTATCACCTAAGAACAGAATACAATAAGCAGATACTAAGCATAGAGGAAAAAAATGAAAAGATAAATCCAAAAGGCGGCTTTAAACATTATAGTGTTATAAAAAATCCATGTATCATTGTCAAGGGAAGCATTGCCGGATCATCAAAGAGGTTTGTAAGGTTTAGTTATGCTACAAGGCCTAATAAAAGATTAAAAGAGGAAAAATCAGCAATAAGATTTGCATAGGCAGAAGATGAAAATAATAGGTTTAGATGGGAAGGAACAGGGAAATATTGAATTTCCCAGACAGTTTAATGAAGAGATAAGAAGCGATATTATTAAGAGATCTGTTGAGGCTATACAAGCAAGCAATAAACAGCCTTATGGCGCTGATAAAGAAGCAGGGATGAAAGCTTCTGGAAGAATATCAAAGAGAAGGCATGACTACAGGGGAAGTTATGGTTATGGTATAAGCAGGGTTCCAAGAAAGATATTCAGCAGAAGAGGAACAAGAATGAACTGGCAGGCAGCAATTGTTCCCGGAACAGTCAAAGGAAGAAGAGCCCACCCCCCTAAAGCAGAAAAAAAGCTAGTCAAGAGCATCAATAAAAAAGAGAGGAAAAAGGCAATAAGATGCGC
>JAGLZG010000167.1 GCA_023131705.1 Nanobdellota archaeon | reverse complement strand
ACTATGCCACATATATTTAGTAGAGCCTCTTTATCAAGCTTTACATTTGGTACTTATACATGGGATACTAGACAGGTAGGAAGTGAAGTAACTAATCCAGAGCCTAGTTTTATAGGTAACACTATAGAGTCTATGTTCTTTCATAAGAATAGATTAGGTGTTATAGCAAATGATAGTGTAGTATTGTCAGAGTTATCAGGTTATGGTAACTTCTGGGCTACTAGTATTAGAACTATACCAGATACAGACCCTATTGATTTAGCTATTGCTACTACAGATGTTACTATCTTAAGAGCAGCAGTAAGTACAGCAGAGACATTAATCCTATTTAGTGATGATGCTCAGTTTACTCTTAATAGTAGTTCAGGACCTCTAACACCAGAGACAGCAGTAATAGAAGTAGCTTCTAGATATAATTATACTAATAAGTCTGAACCTAAGGTAATAGGTAATACTGTATACTTTGCTAGTGAATCTGGAGGATATACACAATTCTTTGGTTATAGATTAGCTGAGGGTAATGATATTACTAAAGCAGAGAACTTAACTATACATGTACCTAGTTATATTCCTAAGGATGTTAGATTTATTAGAGGGCACAGCTCATTAGGTTTTGTGTTCTCTTGGTCTGAACAAGATACTAAAACTCTAGGTGTGTATAATACTCTAGTAGTTAGTAATCAAGTAGTACAGGCAGCAGCTCATAAATGGACATTCACAGAAGATATTATGGGTGTAGAAGTAATTGATGATAAACTATATATAGTGTTTAAAACAACAGGTGGATATAAATTATCCTCTATGGCACTAGAATTACCAGGTGATGTATCTACTACTACTTATAATGATGAGGTAGGGGATGATACTGCTGTATCTTTTACATCTAATGTAACATTCTCTAAATGGCTAGTTAAGGATGCTAATAATCTTGGAACTAGAAGAGGAAGACTTACTATTAGAACAGTAGAGTATACTACTACATTATTAAGTAAATTTAAAACTAATATTAGAAATATTAACTTAGTAACAATAGATGATAGTGGTTGGATATTAGCTGATGGTACATGGGATGACACAGGAACTTGGATAGACACAAGCCCTTGGAGAGACTCTATACCATTGATAGAGAGAGAGTATTATAATGACACTAAAGTAACAGTATCAGGTAATACAGATACTACACAAATATCCTTTAAGTCAGATGATACAGACCCTACAGCAGGATTTGAACTAGCTACAGTAAACTATGAAGGCACTTTTACGCAAAGAAGTAGAAGATTTTAATAATAAATAGGAGGATACATAATGGTATCTAAAAAGAAATATGATAGTGTTGATGGAAGTACCTCTAGATTCTTAAGTGACTTCATTATACAAAGTGAACAGTTTGCTAGAGTATATAATTACTTTTATAATGCAGCAGGTGTAGAGGGAGATATAGATGTAGGTACAGGTCTTCCAACAAGAGTAGAGGATTTCCCTAATGCATCAGAAGATTTAATAACATTGGATAAATGGGATTTAGTAGATAATAGTATTCTATTTTATACCAACCCTCCAGCAACATCATCTGTATGGATAGAAATAGCCACTACACCAGAAGAATTTGGAGATACATTAGCTGCACCTATTGTAGTACAGGCAGAAGCAGCTAGAGATGCAGCAGAGTTGTTTGAATGGGAAGCAGAAGCAGAAGCATTAACAGCAGAAAGTTATGCTACAGAAGTAGAGGATACTTTTGTAAATGATGTGACATCAGATGGAGATGGTACATTTACTTATACTCCTACAACTAATTATAGTTCTTTACATTGGGCAGCTAAAGCTACAGCAGAAGTAACTCCTTTTTTAGCACATATAGCAGATACAACTAATCCACATAGTGTAACACAAACACAGGTTGGTCTTAGTAATGTAGATAATACTTCTGATGTAGATAAACCAGTGAGTACAGCACAACAAACTGCATTAGATTTAAAAGCTAACTTAGCTTCTCCAGCACTAACAGGAACACCAACAATTAACGGAAATAATGTAAGTGGTTTATCTGGTGTTAAGAACAAAATTATCAATGGTGATGGTAGAATAAATCAAAGAGAGTATGTTTCAGGAACGGCAACAACTGGAGCAAATGAATACACTCTTGATAGGTGGAGGGTTGTAACTTCAGGTCAAAATCTAACTTTTTCAACAACTGAGAATGTAACAACTTTTACTGTTCCCGTAGGTGGAATTGAGCAAGAAATTGATGGAGATAATATTTTTAGTGGTATTCATGCAATTTCTTTTGTTGCTACTGGGGATGTCATTTGTACAGTTAATGGACAAGCAAAAACAAATGGTGGGATTTTTACAGCTACAGGTGGTGCAAATTATACAGTTAAATTCACGAGTGCATTGGGTACAGGAACAGTAAAATTAATACAAGTAGAATATGGCACAGTAGCAACTCATTTTGAGCAAAGACCTATTGGGATGGAGTTAAGTTTATGCCAAAGATACTTGCCTTACAGAAGTAAAAGCAATTCTACAGGTGTGCATGGACAAGGTTTAGCAAATGCAACAACAGTAGCGAGAATCATTGTTCCGTTTGCTGAAATTGCAAGGATAATTCCCACAGCAATATCATATAGTGGGAATTTAGAATTATGGGATGGTGTATCAACTTTTGCTGTAACTGGCTTAACGATAATTAGTGTAACTTCTACAGATAGACTTGTTACCTTACAAGCTACAGTTGCTAGTGGTTTAACACAGTTTAGAATGCATCATTTAAGAAATGCTAGTGATGCAACAGCATACATAGAAATACAAACAGAACTATAAAAAAAAACAAAAGGAAATAAAATGATTTCGTATACAGAGGGAAGCATCATAGGTGTTCCAACAAAAAGTCCAACTGGTCAAAATCCAGTTATTTTTATTAATACATACTCAGGAGCAGGTGTCACAGAACACCCAGAGGGAGAGTGGTCAGAAGTTGATTTAACAGGAATTGTGCCAGAGGGAACAAAATCAGTTCGTCTTGATGGGATATTACTTATTACTCAAGGAACAACAGCTGAGTCGGCAGATTTAACAGTAGCATTTAGAGCAGTTGGAGAAACATACAACTACACATATAATATGCAATGTATAGAAGCATCTATAGGCAACGGTCAAAGAAGTAATGCAGGTACTTTTGTTGCAGTTGATGATGATTTATGTTTTGAGATGAAGTGGAATAGAAGTACACAAGGTCAATACCCTCTACATTGTAGTTATGGAATTAATCTTGGTTTAACTGCTTATATTAGATAGATGAGTAAATTTAAGAATGACCTACTGGTTAAAGTCCCTCTAGATGGAGGAGATAGAGTATTATTAGTAGCCCTAGTATATTACTCTGATTTAGTAGGTGAAAGTATTATAGCACCTAAAGGTATGGAGACAGATTATG
>JAGLZG010000166.1 GCA_023131705.1 Nanobdellota archaeon | reverse complement strand
TTGTTTTCAAGCTCAGCATCAATTGATGCCTGGTCAGATTCAGGCCATTTGCACATATGCATGCTTGTCTCTTTCAGATTAAACTGTTCCTTAAGATTCAGGAATATCTTTTCTGTAATAAAAGGACATATAACAGAAAACATCTTTAAGCATTCAATCAAAACATTGTATAATGTAAATAAAACAACCTCTTTTTCCTCTTTTTTTCCAAGACTTGCCTTATCCCTGACCATTTTTATATAAGTTCTTGACAATTCAAGGAAAAGATTTTCTATTGGCGCTATTGTTTCATCTATCTTGTACTTGTCAAAAAGAATTGTAACATGCCTTATTGTTGAATTTAGTTTTGATACTATATATTTTTCTTCCAGTGAAAATCCGCCTTTTGGATTAAGTTTAGAAGGGTTTACCTTTAGCTCATTTGATAAATCTATTAAAAACTTATGAATATTCCACAAAACAGTAATATTTCTTTGCTTCTGCTTTACATCCTCCCAGTTAAAGTTTATATTTGTTCCTGCAGAGGTCTGGCACATATAATACCTCAATACATCTGCTCCATGCTTGTCAATAACCTCATAAGGAGAAATTATATTTCCCAGGGATTTTGACATCTTCATCCCCTGGTAATCCAGAATCATGCCATGGCAATAGACAGATTTGTAGCATGGCTTTTTCAAACCAACCATTGAGCACATTAACAGCATGCTAAACCATAATCTTATCTGCTCAGTTGCCTCTAAAATAAAGTCAGCTGGAAAATATTTTTTGAAAAATTCTTTTTTAACAGGATATTCCAGGCAGTTCCATGATGCTGTTCCGGAATCAATCCATACATCTATGACATCATCTATTCTTTTTGCCTTTGCCCTGCATTTAGGGCATTCTAAAACAACCTTGTCAATCCATGGCCTGTGAAGGTCATCTGGTATTGTATTTGCTTTGTGTTTTTTCAGTTCTTTTACTGATCCTATTACAATAATATTTTTGCATTTCTCGCACTCCCAAATCGGAACAGGACATCCCCAAAACCTCTGCCTTGTTATAGAGTTGTCCCTTAAAGCGCCAACCCATGAATCAAACGCTGTCTTGCTGAATTTAGGCTGCCAGTCAACCTTTTCATTTGCTTTTAGCATATCAGGTATTAAATCCTCAATCTTCATAAACCACTGCTCTGTTGCCCTGAAAACAACAGGGTTACGGCATCTCCAGCAGTGCGCATATTCATGCTCAACCTCTGCTGTTTCTATTAAACAGCCCTTTTTCTTAAACTCTTCAATAAACTTATTATCATCCTTTTTTGCTGTAAAGCCAGAATACTTTCCCATATCCTCAAACTCACCTCTTTCATTAAGGTTGTTAAATGGCTCTATGCCATATTTTTTTCCAATTTCATAGTCTTCTGGACCGCATCCAGGAGCAGAATGTACTAAACCAGTTCCTGCTGTTGTATCAACATACTCCTTGCTTAGAAGAACTGTATGCGCTTTTGGGCTTTTCTTCTTTATCTTGTCATACTGCTCTCTTAATTCATCATAAAGAGGGTGTATATATTCTGTACCTTCTAATTTTTCACCCTTAAACTCATCCAGTATTGTAAATTTCTTATTAGCAACACCCTGTATAAATGCCCCTGCCAGGGCTTTGGCAACATACCAGACTTCCCTGTCCACTTTTACTTTAAGATAATCTAATTCCGGATTGACCATAACTCCAAGATTGTAAGGAATTGTCCATGGTGTTGTTGTCCATATTATCAGAAATTCATTGTTTTTTGCTTTTACTTTAAATTTTAGGAAAATTGAGGTGTCCTTGTCATTTTCATACTCTAACTCATGCTTTGCCAATGATGTTTCACATGAACTGCACCAGTGCATTATCTTTTTTCCTTTATACAGCCTTTTTGATTCAAACGCTTTCTTGATAAGCCACCATTCACCTTCTATAAATTCATTTTTTATCGGATAATAGGCATTTTCATAATCCATCCATATGCCTAATCTTGCCAAATCCTTGTCCATTAGCCCGGCATTGTCTTCTGATAATTTTTTGCACTCTTTTATGAATTTATCTATGCCATATTTTACAATATCCTCTTTATACTTTAATTTAAGATTAGCCTGTACCTTGTTTTCTGTTGGAAGCCCGTGCATATCATAACCAGCCCTGTCCCATACATCAAAGCCATTCATCCTTTTATATCTCATTGCAATATCTTTCAGGCTGTTATTCCATGCATGAGCAATATGCAGCCTTCCGGAAGTATAAGGGGGGCCTTGCAGAAAATAGAATGGCTTTCCCTTCTTGTTTCTGGACTTTAATTTATCATGAACCTTGTTTTTCTCCCAAAACTCCAGGACTTCCTCTTCACATTCTTTAAAGTCATATGGCTTTATCATTACAGAACTAGAAAAAGTTTAATGTTTAAAAATGTTTAGGTATTTTGATTGTTAATAAAGTTTGAATGAAGTGATAACTTTATTAACTAGAGAATTATTTTTGCGTAAGTGTTTGAAATCGCTTTGTGATTTCTAACAAACCAAAAATGCGAAGCATTTTTCAGTTAAAAAATTTCTCGTTGGTAATTGCTTTTTTTATTAACTTAATTCTTTTCTAATATATTGTCTCTCAAATATACATGATAGGTAGTTTTATAGTCTGATATTGTCATTTCTATTATAGATATGTCTTTATTATTTTTATCAATAACAGGTGAGTCTTCATTTCTGTATCTATGATAAAGTCTTGAATATTCTTCAGTGAATGCTATATCCTGAACAGACATATCATGGCTTTTTGCATACCAATCAATTTCTTCAATAATCTTTTTCTCAACTGCACCATAAGGCGTATTCCCCAACATTCTTTCTTTATTGTGAAGTTTAAATCCTATTGGACAATATAGTACACCTTCCTTCTTTAAAAGTCCATACACAAATCCCTTTTTTTTGGAATAACCTAACGTTCTGTTTAAAGGACCACCTCTTTTTTCCTGTGTTATTAAGAAAACTTTTTCAGTTTCTTCATCATTACCTACAATGTTAAATTTTTCTTCATCAATTTCTATTTTAATTACCATTTTATTTAAGATATATAACTGATATTTAAATTTTTCTATTTAGTTACTACTTTTTAATAGCATATAACCAAACCAAACCTTTTTATACTAGAACTTTTACTTCTACATTCAGATAATAGATTTAATTAGTAATACGAATATTAAATATAGGGGGTTTTAACTATGAATAGAATAGGCGGAGCGAGAAGAAAAACCAGGCAGAAATTAACAAAAACCAGTAAAAATAAAGGAAAGATAAGCATAAGATCCTATTTGAGAATATTTAAAGAAGGGGACAGGGTTCAGTTAGCAGCAGAGCCTTCTGTTCAAAAAGGAACCTATTATTTAAGGTATTATGGTAAAAAAGGCATAATAAAATCAAAAGCAGGAAGATTATATAATGTAATTATTAAAGATAAAAACGTAGAAAAAACAATACTAGTGCATCCAGTGCACTTGAAGAGGTTATAAAATGACTAAACCAGAAATTTTAGAGGAAAAGCCAATATCAATGGCAGAGCTAAAAAAAGAGATGGAAAACACAAAAGATGAAGATGAAGAACCAAACTTCAGAGTTGTAAGAACAAAGGAGTACCTTAATCAGTTTATAGTTCTGGATGTAAAAAAAGCGCAGGAACTAAGGGAAAAGATAGAAAAGCTAAAGATTCCAAGGCTTAAAGAAGAGTATATAATAAAAATCCTTGATATTTTGCCAACAAGGATTGAGGATTTAAAATCAATTTTACAGGCTTATACAATAACAATAACAAATGATAATATAAAGAGGATAGTTGAAACAGTTAAACCGTATGCTAAGTAAAAGATAACCCTCCCTTAAAGGGGAGTTATCGTTGAGAAAAAATAACCATGATGCACACAAAAGAAGAAAAGGTAACTGTACTTGATTTTTTGCCTAATGGATATCCTTTGGATAATACGCCATCCTACAAAAAAACGCCGATTGTACAGGCAATAGGCAATGATCACCTTGTTTTGCTAGAGCTGGTTCCAAGAAAAGATGTTAAACTGCAGCCAAATGAAGTGGTTTATATTGGAGAAGGAAAAAGAGAAAAGATACATCATATACTTGGAAAGCTTTCAATGGACAGGCTAACTGCAACTGGAAATTCCATGCTCAAGGATATAATAAAGGAAATTGTTGAAAAAAACCAGAAAAAATTTATAGATTTTTTTAATAATGCACAGCCCCTGACAACAAGAATGCACCAATTAGAACTATTGCCGGGTGTAGGAAAAAAGCATATGTGGGAAATAATAGAAGAAAGAAGAAACAAGCCTTTTGAAAGCTTTGATGATATAAAGAAAAGAGTTAAACTAATGCCTGACCCTGAAAGAGCAATAATAAGAAGAATAATGAATGAGTTAGGGGGAAAAGAAAAACACAGGATTTTCGTTGACAATTAGATGCAATACAAAAAAATAAAACTTAGTTTCTTAAATACAAGCAGTAAAGAGATACATGATTTGTTTAAAGCATGGATTATAATTTCTTTAGCTTTTGCTATTGCAATAAAAGGCTTTTCAATTAGTTTCTCGTTTTTACTGGCTGTTATTGTATCATCTTTAACAGTAGGAACAGCCTTTCTTTTTCATGAAATGGGGCATAAGATCATGGCGCAAAAGTATGGATGTTTTGCAGAATTCAGAAGCTTTGATAATATGCTTTTCTTGGCTTTGTTAATGTCTTTTTTTGGTTTTGT
The DNA here is from genome assembly GCA_023131705.1 of Nanobdellota archaeon. Lineage (GTDB taxonomy): Archaea > Nanobdellota > Nanobdellia > Woesearchaeales > B3-WOES > JAGLZG01. The sequence goes on along the minus strand of JAGLZG010000166.1, from coordinate 3,846 downwards.
TTTTGCAGCTCCTGGCGCTGTCATGATATCAGGACCAATAGGCAGAAGAAGAAACGGAAAAATATCTGCAATGGGGCCTGGTGTTAACCTTAGCCTGGCTTTAATATTTTTAATAATATCTTTATCAGTTCCAATAGCTGGCATAAAAACATTCTCTTACTATGGTCTATTTATTAACTCATGGCTGGCATTATTCAACATGATACCATTTACAATGTTTGACGGAAGAAAGATTCTTAACTGGAATAAGCTAGTTTATGGTGTAATGGTTGCAGTTGCTTTATTGTTAATGATGACTCTTAGCATAGTTGGGCAAGGGATTAATATATAGAATTTTTACCCAACCTTTACCCCATCTCTAATATCACATAACTTCTTTTTTATCTGAGTAAAAAATTTACCCCTACATTTTGATAAAAATAGAAAGATTTATAAATATGTAGGTATAAACCTAGTCTATGGCTACAATAAAAAAGAGAACTATAGGAAAACACGAATACTATTATATAGAGCATAGTATAAGGAAAAACAGTAAAATAGAGAAAAAAGTGAAATACATAGGCAGGATACTGCCAAAAAACATTGAAGAAATAAAAAAGGATCTTCTTTCTGAGATTTATAAAGAAAAATGGTATCCTTTACTGGATAAGATAAAGAAGAATTATTCTAAAGAATCAAGAAAAACGCCAAAATATGCAAAAGAAAAGGAAAAAGAAACATTTATGGTTAGGTTTACCTATGATACACAAAAAATAGAAGGCTCAACACTAACGCTAAGAGAAACAGCAAATTTGCTTGAAAGGGGGGTCACACCAGGTTCTAAATCATTGCAGGATGTAAAAGAAGCAGAAGCCCACAAAAAAGTTTTTTATGAAATGTTAAGCTATAAAAAAGACCTGTCTTTGCAGATTGTTTTGTATTGGCACAGGAAACTGTTTGAATCTTCAAAGCCCGAAATAGCAGGTAAAATAAGACAGCATCAGGTAGCAATCTCAGGCAGCAAATTCATGCCTCCTTTTCCTGCTGAAATCTATCTCTTATCCATGGAATTTTTTAAGCAGCATAATAAAAATAAAGGAAAGCTGCATGCAATAGAGTTAGCAGCTTTAGCTCATCTAAAATTTGTGACCATACACCCTTTTGCAGACGGCAATGGAAGGATAAGCAGGCTTATGATGAATTTTGTTTTGAATAAATATGGTTATCCTATGTTTAATATTCCTTATGAAAACAGAACAAGCTACTATAATGCTCTTGAAAGATCCCAGGTTAAAGAAAAAGACACCATATTCCTCCAATGGTTTTTCAGAAAATACATTAAAGAGCATAAGGGGTTTCTAAAGGATTAATTGAGATTCTGTTTAAGTTAATGATGGAATACCTTACCCCTACATTTTAATAAAAATGGTAGAATTTATGAATTTGTAGGTACAAACTCTTTACCCAACTCTGCTTCCATCCTTAACATCACAACTTATCTCTTCTTCATCTGTTTTTAGAACAGAGTTATCTGCTAAAACCTTTTTGTTCTTTACAACTAATTTAACCTTTAGAAAATCATCAAAGCTTATCTTTTTTGAATTAATCTTTATCTTTCCAGGAATTACCTGCTCACCAGGGTTGCTTTTTGGAGCTTCTACTAATACATTTCTGTCTTTATCTCCTCCGGCTAATAACATTCCATCAGAAAGCTCCCCCCTCAGTTTGGCAGGTTCCAAGTTTGTAACAACAACAATATTTTTTCCTATAAGTTCTTCTTTTTTATAGTCTTTTCTTATGCCTGCAACAATCTGTCTTTTTTCCCTGCCTAAATCTATCTGCAAAACATAGAGCTTATCAGCATCAGGATGGTCTTTTACTTCCAGTATTTTAGCAGCTTTCAAATCCAATAAAAACTCTTTTGATTCCTGCTTTCCTTTAAACCTTTCTTTAAATTCCTTAACCTGTTTGTCTTCTAATTTATTAAACAATAATTCCGGCTTATTGATTTTATGCCCTGCTTTAATGCTTGACTTTCCCAAATCATCCCATTTTAATGGCTTAATATTCAACTGCCTGAATATTAGTCTGGATGTGTCTGGCAAAAAAGGTTCTATCAATATTGCTAAATCCTTTACAAGATTAGCCAAAACAAACAAAGCATTTCCATCTTTTGTTTTCCAGGGCTCTTTTTCCTGGAAATACTGGTTTCCCAGTTTTGAAACAGCCATTATGCTCTTTAAAGCATCTTTTAACTGTATCTTATCCAGTAATTTTTCAATATCAGCATATTCTTTTTCAGGATTTAGCTCAGGCTTTCCTTTAGGAACCTTTCTATCATAGAATCTGTTAATAAAAACAATTGTCCTGTTGACTAAATTTCCCAGATTAGCAACTAATTCGTTATTAATCTTTTGCTGGAAATCCTCCCATGTGAATGCACTGTCTGCTTTCTCCGGTCTGTTGATTAATATATAGTATCTATATACATCTGCCTTTATTCCGGTTTCAACTGCATCATCGCAGAATATTCCTTCCCCTCTTGACTTTGAGAACTTTCCTGTCTCATAATTAAGATATTCATTGACAGATAAATCATTGACTAAAATATAATCATCCCTTGCCCCAATCAAAAAGCTTGGGAACAATATTGTGTGAAAAGGAATATTATCTTTGCCCATAAACTGCACCAGCCTTGTATCCTTGCTGTGCCATAATTTATGCCAATCTTTTTTGCATTCCTTTGTTATCCCAATATAACCAATAGGAGCATCAAACCATGAATAGAAAACCTTTTTCTCAAAACCCTTTTTAGGAACCTTAATACCCCATTCTAAATCTCTTGTTATACATCTTTGTTTTAGGCCTTCCTTAAACCAGGCATCAGTCAATTGCACAGCATTATCAGACCAGTTCTTATTAGAGTTTTTCACCCATTTTTTAAGTTCAGGCTCAATCTTTGGCAAATCTATAAACAGATGATTAGTCTCTTTAATCACTGGTTTTGAACCGCAAATCCTGCATTTTGGATTTTTCAATTCGTTTAAATTTAACAAAGCACCGCATTTCTCGCACTGGTCGCCTCTTGCATCTTCATAACCGCATTTTTGACAGGTTCCTTCCACAAACCTGTCTGCTAAGAATTTTTTGCATTTCTCGCAATAGAATTGTTCAACAACATTCTCAGCTATAAACCCATTTTTATCCAGTTTTTCAAATATATCAATTGTTATTTCATGATTATCCTTTGAAGAAGTCCTTCCAAAACAGTCAAACTCACAGTTAAACCATCTATAGAGTTCTTTATGTATCTTAAAGTATTTATCAACTAATTGTTTGGGTGTTAATCCCTCTTCAATTGCTTTGACTTCTGCTGTTGTCCCGTGCTCATCTGTTCCGCATACAAAAACAACATTTTCATTTTTAAGCCTGAGATATCTGGCATAAACATCTGCTGATATGATGCATACAACAGTGCCTAAATGAGGCACATTATTCACATAAGGCAAAGCGCTTGTTACGATTGTTTTTAGTTTAATCACCTTAATAAAGAGAAAGATTTATGTTTATAAATGTTATGGGTTTTATGGACCAGCCGAGATTTTCATTGATAATTTTGAACTCGGAATCTCACCCAAGCCAAGGGCGTATTCTACCAGATTGAACTACTGGCCCATGAGCTTAATAAAAAAGAAAGAACTATTTAAAGATTTATCTTCTGGCAGCCAATCTGATATCCTCTGCTTTTACTGTCTTTCTTCCGGCATGCCTTGATATCTCAGCAGCTCTTGTAGCTATTCCCATGCTTATGTCTTTTATAACCTCAGATAAACTATCAACAGCAGAAGCAGAAACCCTTTTAGCGCC
>JAGLZG010000165.1 GCA_023131705.1 Nanobdellota archaeon | reverse complement strand
TATCTATAATGTTGTTGTTTATATGTAAATCAGTCAGGTTTACTGCGATAATGCCCTGGTATACAGTCACACCATAATAAGGAATCATCCAAGCAGGACCATTCACGGGTGCTGTAGGGTAAGTTTTTATTTTAAAGCCATCTATGGTCACAGAATCAGCACTAATGTCAAATACGTAATTTTGTGTTGTGACATCTATGAATGATTCGTCTCCTGCTCTTGTACCATCTACTCCAGGGACCACTCCAAATTGGACACCTTTAAGAGTTAATGACTTATCTATTATAATTGGAAAAATTTCTCCATTAGTGCTTGCAGAGTAAGTTCCGGGACTAACAATAATTGTATCTCCTGCACTTGCAGCATCTACTGCATCTTGTATTTTTACATAATTACATCCACTAGCACAAACAGAATATTCTGTTGATAATGTTGCCATACCAGCATCTGTATAATAAGGAGCAAAGTCAACATTACTACTAACATTATCTGCTCCTGCTGTGTTTGGACCAGTTGCAGTTCCCCACCAGTTGTTTTGTGCATCAACAGTCTGGGTTGGACCCCAATTCAAGAATCCATAATACTTATTATTTTCAATATTATTATAGTGCGCTTCTAAATTTGTTGGTTCTGCTGTCGCCCAATGTGTCCAATACTCAATCAATAAACCATTTGTATTATCCTTAATCTCCGAATTCAAAACATCTACATTTTCACTATCTTCTTTAATTACAACACCAGCTCCTCCACTAACTTCTTCAGGTCCTTCTCCATAAGTAATCTCTGTTGGTCCATTAAGTCCATTTGAATTAGCAACAACACTATTTATTATACAATTAACACAATTCTCTAAACTTATTCCAAAACCAAAATAAGGTCCTTCAGTGGTTCCAAAAGGGTTGCCTCCTTCATTGTTATTAAATTCTCCACCAAATATAGTCAAATCTTGCATTGTACCCTGGGTATTGAATCCGATTATTTGGTTATTGCTTGCATTTGTATCAGTCAAAGTAACATCTTGAGCTGTTTTTGCAGGAGCAAAATATATACCTCTGTTTCCATTATCATTAGCTTCACAATCAGTAAATGTTACTCCACTTACAGCATCCTCACCATCAAAAACAAATCCAGAACCATAATTTCCTGTTACAATAGCATCATTAAAATTAATATTTGTTTGATCCTCTCCTAACCCATTAACCCTAACTCCAAAATCACTATTTTGTATTGTAAATCCTTCAACATTTACATCTGAAGCAGTTATCCATAAAAGAGTAGTGTGTACCCCTGCTTCATGGTTCTCATCTAAAATAGTCAAAGAACTTCCTTCCCCTTTTAGAGTTAAACTTTTATCAATCATAATCCTATTCCAATCTTCTCCCCCCATATTACTAGGGTAATAAGTTCCAGCAGCAACATTAACAGTTCCTTCTTCAGCGACTGCATCTATTGCGTCTTGTATATTAGTATAACAGGGACTGTTTTCCCCACAATCTCCCCCATCATCTACCCAAACTTCTGATGGTGGTTCTGGACATGCCAATGCTCCTACAAAGTCTTCCCCATCTGATGCAATTCCTGTACCGCATGCTGGTGAACCATATTGTGGGGTGAATTCCCAGATTGTATCACTATAAACGCCTGTGTTTGGTGCTCCAAGTTCAGTTGGAACATAATCAGTAAATAAAGGATCTCCAGATAAAGGATTTGTCTGGACTATTAACTCGCCAGATAGATTCAGGACATTATACACAAGATTATTGTCCCATGTGCATCCTGTACAAGTTTTTGAACTTGATCTTTTAAGCAAACCATAATCCATTGCATTTACAACAATATTATCCCTGACGATAATGTTGTTAGAGTCATAATAAACAGCTATGCCTCCAGCATCATTTGAGCCAGATACGCTGTTAATATAATTGTTATAGCCACCATTGTGAACAATGGTGTTATGATATATTTCGTGGTTGTCTCCGCCTATTGATATACCATATCTATCATTATCAAAGATTATATTGTACCTAACTATTTGATGAGTACCATCTAATTTTACTCCATGTGTATTATAACCTGTTCCATCTCCATCACCAAAACCATAGAATGTGTTGTTTTCAACTATGTTATCAAATACATGTGGTGGATTACCAAAGTATTCCCAAAAAATAAAATCATCAGAATAATGGAATTTATTTCCCCTGATTATGTTATTGCTTCCTGTGTAAAATTCCATTGCCCTTCCATTAGCATTTTCAAACCTGTTGTTTTCGATTAAATTTCCTGTTACAGTATTATAACCTGCTGTCTCGAATTTACTCCGAGGACAACCTGTAGAATGGTCCCAGCTAGATCCTGTTTGAAAGAGTTCACTGCCTATATCATGAATATAATTGTTTCTGATAGTAGAATCAAAAACATCGCAAAAAAGCCTTAATCCATGGTCAACAGAAGTTACATCAAATCCTTCAACAGTAACATCTGTACAATACATTAACTGTATACCCTGAACAGGGGAGTTAATCTTTGGTGTTTGTCCTGCTGCTGCCCTAACTATCAAATTTGTTTTGTTGTTTATTAATATTCCTTCATCATAAGTTTCAGAATCCTGCACTTCAACAATATCATTTAGTCCTGCAGCATCTATTGCTGATGCAATTATGCTGTAAGTACAGCCATCTTGACATACATCCAATGTTTCAGCACTAACACCACCAACTAAACCTAACATCAAAATCAAACTTATTAAAATTAGTATTATTTTTTTCATTCCGGCATCTCCAACCCTGTTTGGGTCATTAAAACTGATGGTTTTATCACCTTTTTTTCTGTTGTTAATTTTTTTAATAATCCTTCCTCTTCTACTGACCTATCTAGCCCTACTAAATATCTATTCTCCTTCTCCACAGCTATATCTCCTATTTGATTATGATACACCTTTTCTCCATTAAAATATCCTATATGTTCCCATTCATATTCCATTTTAATTTCCTTATTCATTAATGCTGGTTCTCAAAACTGGTGGTTTTTTCCTTCTTTCCTCACCAATATGCATTGTTATATTATCTTGTTTTGTTCTTCTGTTAACAGAATACAGTATATGTTTTAATTTACTCTCTAATCCCTTGTCCAACCCTTCTGTTTCCAAAGGTAATATATAGCCATAAAAATATCCATTGAAAATATCTATTAATTCTTTTTCTGATTGGGCAATAGTAAGAGGTTTATATTTTACAAAAGTTTCCTTGTCAGTACTTACAACCACGCCTTTGCTGGTTTGTCCGATATAATATGTAACATTATTATTTTTCATTTCTTATTTTTCCTTTCATTTTTTTATAAAATCGCATACAAAATCATATATAAATGTTATATTACTACTTATTAGTAAAGAACTTATATATAAATCTTTTGGTTTTCTCTAATCTCTCTTTTTATTGGTATTATTTTTTTAAATATTTCTTTTTCTACTAATTTATCTAATGGTGCTACTAAATATCTATTCTCCTTCTCCACAGCTATATCTCCTGTTTGAAGATGCTGGTATATGCTTTCTCCACCAAAATTTCCCCTATATTCCCATTCATATTTCATTTTAATATTTTCTTGTTTTGATTAGGTAATAACAGAGGTCTAAGAGGTCTATATTTTACAAAAGTTTCCTTACTTACTATCAAACTTTCTCTGGTTGATCCTATACAATAATAATACTCAATATTATTATTTTATGTTATAAAAAGAGATTATGCTAGTATTTAACTTTTTTGGTGCAGGTGGAGGTGCTGATTCCTCTCAATACTAAAATGTTGGGTATCCTCAGCACATGATAATGCCCTTTGAAGATTTATCCCGGTATTCATAACTTTTATAAATCCACATCAAAATAGCTTATTTATGGGTTTAGAATGCTTAATACTGGACAAAGAGGAGGCAGAAGATAATAAAAATTATAATCTTAAAGTAGATTTTGACAATACTCTTATAGACCAAAATAGTGGTGTTAGGTTGCTTGTTGCGCATCTTGCTGTAAGATTAGGTCTAAACAAAGACATAGCCTTTAAATATGATAACAGAGGAACATTAAATGAATTATTGTCTTGGACATGGGATTATTCTAAAGAGGGTATAACATCAAAGAAAGGAATTATAAATAGTTTGGATGTAATAACAGATATAGGGGGGGCTTTAAGCACAGCTCTAATTTATAAAATTGGATTATATAAACCAGATAAAGCCATTAAAGCGCTTATAAAACCATTAGAGAGTTGCCCATTAGAATTAAGAGATTATATTACTGATAATTTAACTATTAATGATAAATTATATACAAAAAAAGGAAAAATAAACACAACTGATATAATAAAAGGAAGAAGATTAAGGATAAAAAGCAGAAACGATGTTAATCTGATTAAGGAGTTTGTAGAAAAAAATAAAGATTTTTTCAGTATAGTTGAAGGGCCTATACAAATAGTTGCAAACGAATTTGAAATAAACAATAATTATTATACTGGAAAGATAAAACAGCTTAATGTTTATGGAAAAGAACAATTCCATCCTGAAAAAATATATATAGAACACAAAGGTTTTATTTATGTTTAAAAAACAAACCTTTTTATAGCTATTATTTTTATTTGTCTAATATGAAAAACATATTAAGAGATGTAACAAAAGAGATTAAGCCCAGTAAAGGGGAAGAAAAAGAAATTAAAGTTATTGTTAATTCTTTTTTGGTCAAGCTAAATAAAAGGCTAAAGAATTGTAAGGCTGTTTTAGGGGGCTCTGGGATAAAAGGGACATGGCTGAAGGATTCAACTGACTTTGATATATACATTGTTTTTGATTATAAGAAATTTAAGCATAAAAGCGATGTTCTTTCAGATATATTAGAAAAAAACATTAAAAAACATTACAGGATAGCAAGATTGCATGGCTCCAGGGATTATTTTCAGATTAAAAACAAGGGCTTTACATTTGAATTAATTCCAATCTTAAATATAAAAAAAGCAGAACAGGCAGTTAATATAACAGATGTAAGCTTGCTGCATGCAGAATTTGTTAAAAAAAACAAAAGATATTGCAATGATATAAGATTAATGAAGCAGTTTTGCAGGGCAAACAAGATTTATGGCGCCGAGAGTTATATAAAAGGATTCTCAGGCTATATGTGCGAGGTTTTAACTATTTATTATAGGGGCTTTTTGCATTTAGTAAAAGCTGTTTCAAAGTGGAAAGATAAAGAAATAATTGACATTAAAAAATACTACAAAGCAAGGGACGTTTTGGTTGAGATGAATAAAAGCAAGACATACAGCCCGTTAATATTAATTGACCCTGCTGACAAAGAAAGAAATGCTGCTGCTGGCTTGAGCTTTGAAAAATACACTCTGTTTATAACTGCTTGTAAAAAATTTTTAGCAAAACCATCCAGGGAATTTTTTAAAGTAAAAAAATTTAGCAAAGAAGATTTAATTAAGAAAAATAAGAGCAGGGAAGTGGTTGTAGCAGAGGTCAAGCCTCTAAAAGGCAAAGAAGACGTTGTTGGAGCAAAGATGTTAAAAGCCTTGGAGATGATAAATGCAAAGGCGATAAAAGAGGGTTTTAAAATATTAGATAAAGGATTAGAATGGGACAAAGAAAACAACGCATATTTATATATAATTGCAGATAAAAAACATTTAGGCAACTTCAAAATCTTAGAAGGCCCTCCGCTAAAGATTAGATTACATGCCTGTGCTTTTAAAAAACAGCACAAAACAACATTTATAAAAAAAGGAAAATTATTTGCAAAAGAAAAGAGAAGGTTTATCAGGGCAAAGGATTTTATCAGGAATTTGTTTAATGATAAATACATTAAAGAAAGGGTTGGGGGAATAAGATTAATATGAGTTTGTGGCATGCCATATTAGCAAGTTTATTGCCGATATCCGAGTTAAGGGGGGGTATTCCAATAGCCATAGCTAATAATATAAAGCCTGTTGTGGCATATACTGTATGCGTCTTCTTTAATATCCTTGTTATCCCGATTGTTTTCTTTTTTTTGGATTATATACACAAATACCTTGTTCAGATAAGATTTTATAGAAATACCTTTAACAGCCATCTGGAGAGAAATATAAAAAAGATTGAAAAACATATGGGGACAAAATGGGAGTTTATTGTTTTAATGTTATTTGTAGGAATTCCATTGCCAATAACAGGCGCATATACCGGAACTCTCCTGGCATGGTTTTTTAAGATAAACAGGAAAAAGGCTTATGTTGCTCTAAGCCTTGGAGTTTTAATAGCAGGAATCATTGTAAGCATAGTGTCAGTTCTGGGAATAAATACTCTGAGGTTTTTGATAAAGTGAAACTGAATAAAAAAGAATTACTAAGGGGAATTTTGCATATAATAGCTGGCATAACTATAATCTTTTTAATACGTCTTGGAATATTAACGCCAATATCCATACTGGGAATTGTTATTTTTGGCTTGATACTGTCTTTTTTAAGCAGAAAACATGATATTCCCGTTATCTGCTGGTTTTTAAATAAGCTGGAAAGAAAGGAAAATATGAAGGTTTTTCCAGGCAAAGGCCCAATTTTCTTTTTTACTGGTGTTTTATTGACTTTAAGGCTTTTTCCAATGGACATTGCCCTGGCGTCTATTATGATATTAACATTTGCAGATCCTGTCAGTAATTTTATTGGAAAGAATTTTGGAAGGATAAAAAACCCAATAAATGGAAAAAATGGAAAAAAACAGCTCGAGGGAAATATTGCCGGAGCATTTGTTGGCTTTTTAGCTGCAATGTTTTTTGTAAATCCGCTTTATGCTGCCCTTGCTTCATCAGGTGCAATGGTAGCAGAAGCTATTGAATTAAAGATGAACAGGCAGCAGGTGGATGATAACATTGTTGTTCCACTGGTTGCAGGGACAATCATGGTTTTATTAAAATATTATAATATTGGCTGAAGATGCAAAAGATTATAGATAAGATTCTGGGAAGCCTGGGCCCTTCTTTGAAAGAAAAAGGAAGGTTTGTGAAGTTCAGCAGGCAGGGCTATAAATCAATTGAGTTAAGCAGGGATAATTTTAAGGATATCAAAAATTTAGATTTAAAAAACAGGATTGCATTTATTGACGGGGGAAATTCTGAAATCCTAAAAGCAGCAAATTTTTCTTTGCAGTTCATAAGGGTTTATTATTCAGTTTACAGGGAGAATAAAAGAGTTAAAAGCAGGAGATATGAGTTTTATCTCTTAATCAAGGCAAAAGAAAAAGACAATGAAATTTTTTATGAAACAGAAACTTTTGGGGATAAAATAATCAATAACCTAAGCTTTAATTCTTTTGATGAAAGCATTCTCCAGGGAAAAAACAGGGCAAGTGTTTCTTTTTTGGGA
>JAGLZG010000164.1 GCA_023131705.1 Nanobdellota archaeon | reverse complement strand
ATGAAAAAGAGTTTATTGACAAGATTATGAATGCTTCTTCAGAATCATTTAACCTTAGTGTTGAAAGTGGTTATTTTACAAAAGAGAATGTTGATGTTATAATAAGAAAGGTATTTTATGAATGCAAAGGCCTTGCTGAAGAAAGCAAATTTATGGCTGATGTTGTTGTAGAAGACATGCTGACGAGCGCAGAAAGAGTTGCAAAAGGCATAAAAGAGACAGCTAAAATAGAAACTGTGGAAAAACCTGTTGAGGTAAAGGAAGAAGAGGTTAAAGTAGAAGAGAAAAAGGAAGAGCCGAAAGCTGAAGAGAAGAAAGAGGAGCCAAAACCTGAAGTTAAGGAAGAAGTTAAACCAGAAGAACCTAAAGTTGAGGAAAAACCTGCTGAGGAAGCTAAGCCAGAAGAGCCGAAAGCTGAAGAGGCACCTAAACCTGCCGAAGTACCTAAAGAAGAACCAGAACCAAAGGTTGAAGAGAAAAAGGAAGAGCCTAAACAAACAGATGATGGTGTGTCAAAGATAGTTAATGCTTATAAAAAGCATGCAACTGGTGAGGATAAGAAAGAGAGTGCGGGTGCACTTCTTGAAGAGGCTGGAAAAGAAAATCAATAAAAATCATAATTATAATATTGTCAATCACAGTTTTTCGCAAAGCGAAAAACTGGGGTGAGGCGATTTGAAAAATAAAAGTTAAATTTATTGGAGGTATAAAAATGGAATATATATATGCGGCAATGCTTCTTCATAAAGCTGGACAGAAAATAGAAGAGGCTGGTGTTAAGAAAGTCTTAGAAGCTGCTGGTGTTAAACCAGATGAAGCCAGAGTTAAGGCTTTAGTGGCTGCTTTAGACGGCGTTAATATTGATGAAGCTATAAAGAAAGCTGCTGTTCCGGTTGCTGCTGCACCTGCTGCTGAAAGCGGGGAAGCAAAGGCTGAAGGGGCTGCAAAAGAAGAAAAGAAGAAAGACGCTGAAGAAGAAAAGAAGTCTGAAGAACAGGCTGCTGCTGGGTTAGGAAGTTTGTTTGGCTGAATGTGACTTAGTCACATTGGTCCTCCCTATTAGTGATTTATAAAGGGGGTGCCCTGACACAAGTATGTGCCGGTGCAGAACTAAATGAATGACTTTAGCGCAGAAAAAAGCTTTATTTAAAATGGCAGAGAACGTGAGCGGATATGCTATCAGAGAAAGAAAAAAAGGATTTATTTAGAAGGAGTTCTGAACTTAGGAGAGAGATTAGTACTTTAAGAAGAGAACTTAATCAGCTGAATGACCAAAAAGAGGCTGTTTTTGAAAAAAAAGATAAGATTGGTTCTGAAATTAAGAGTTTAATAGGTGATGTTAAGAGTTCTAAAAGTAAGAGGAATAAGCTCACTAAACATGTAAAAGATGATAAAAAGAAGAGAACAAACTATAATTCTGAAATCAAAGAGAAAATAAAAGTAGTTAAGGAATTGCAAAAGGAGAAAAGAGAGATACAGGAGAAATATGGCATAAAGGGGGATCCTTCTATACTAAAAAGAGAGATTGAAAGATTAGAGCATAGTATTGAAATAAATGTGATGAGTTTTGATAAAGAAAAGGCTATTATGAAGGAAATAAAAGCTTTGAAGAAGAAGTTTGATGAAGCAAGAGTTATTTCCGGGATATTTGAAAAGATACATAATATTGACAAGGAGATAGATGAGTTAAGGGAAAAGTCTGATGGGGAGCATAAAAAGGTCCAGAATGAGGCAAAGAAAAGCCAGGAAAAACATGAAGAAGTTATTGAGATATCCAATGAAATAGATGAACTAAAAAGCAAAGAAGAGGGCGCTTATAAAAAATTCTTTGATGTGAAGAAAAGGTTTAAGGAGATTAATGACAAGCTAAAGGAAAGGCTTGTTGAGATGGGTGAGATAGACAAGAAGATAAAATCCTCAAAGCTGGACAGAAAAAAGAAGGAAGATAGTAATAAAGCAAAAACACTGAAAGAGAAGCTTGATATTGTCAATGACAAGATAGCAAAGAGAGAGAAGTTAACAACAGAGGATTTGTTGGTTGTGCAGGGTGCTGAGGGATAGGGGGTCAGTATTTGAACTTCCTCTCATATTCTTTATGATCAAACCACTCAAGGATTATATTCATTATCATAACCTCATCAGTTTCAATAGCAAATCTTTCTCCTTTGACATGCTAAATGGAGCTTTTTTTGATAAAAATTTTTACTTGAATGGCTTGAATTTGGCAGGTTTGCTAAATTATATTTGCTCTAAATAGGCATCTATTCTAGCTTTTTTCTTGGCATACGTTCTATCTATTCTTCTTGCCTCTGGTATTTCCTGCTGTAAATTATTAATCTCTTTCTTTAGCCCCTCTATTTTTTCCTTATAATAACCTTCTTGATTAGATTCCAAGTCAGAGGCTGCTTGAAAGATAGCATGTTCTTCTTTGTAAAAATTCATTTTTGTTATTAAATAACTGGTTTCCTCATAAACCTCTTTCGTATATCCCGGTAAACAAATCCTACCGGGTGCTTTATTGAATTTATTAATTATTTCTCTTAACGTGTAAACTCCTTTATCTAGCAATTCTGATTTTATTATTTTTGAAAAAGGAAGTTTCACTACTGGAATTTTCAACTTCTCTTCCAATGGCAAATCTTTCCTTCTTGGCATGTTAAACTGAACTCAATTTTTGATAAGCTTTTACTTGAATGTGCTAAATTTGGTACGTTTGCTAAATTGAATTTACTCTAAAGTAGTAAGATAATGAACCTTTTTAAAATTTTCGGTTTTCTATCTTTTGTGTTATCCCAAAACTATTTCCCTACGACAAAAATTGTTTAGTTATGAAACTAAACAAATCAAAGATTTTCTTTACCACGTTGCACTCTCGTTCCATTTTATTTCACTTGGGGCATTTAACAGTCCTTGAGCAATATTAAGTGAAATATATCCTTGTTAAACTAAATTACCTCATTCCCCTATAATAGTTGGCAATTTCATCTAATTTTTTTGCAGTAGCACCAGATTCTATAAGATATTCTGCTTTCTTTATTGCCCTTTTTATGTTCTTTGCGCCTCCAGCAGCATAAATCGCAAAAGATGCATTTAATACAGCAATATCTCTTTTTGCTCCTTTTTCCTTTCCATTTACTATATCTAAGATAATCTTTGCATTTTCTTCTGGAGTGCCACCTGAAATATCTTTTAGTTTATATCTCTCGAATCCAAAATCTTCAGGTTCAATTTGATAATGTTTTATTATATTGTCCTTTAATTCATAAACAGTTGTTTTACCAATATTGGATATTTCGTCTAAGCCTGAACCATGAACTACTAATGCATGTTTTGTTCTTATTTCTTTGAGAACATAACAAGATTTTTCACAAAGACTTTCTTCATATACGCCGATTAATTGTCTGTTTGCATTTGCTGGATTACCAAGCGGGCCTAACAGATTAAATATAGTCTTTTCTCCTCTTTCTTCTTTTATTCTTTTTCTTATATCTGCTACTCTTTTCATAGCCGGATGAAATATTGGAGCAAACATATATCCAAATCCCACATCATTTATGCATTGTTCTACTTGTTTTGGCTCTAAATCTATTTTGACACCTAAAGCAGTTAAAACATCTGCACTTCCACAGTTAGAAGTAATGGCTTTATTGCCGTGTTTTGCAACAGCAATCCCTGCACTTGCAACAATAAATGCAGCAAGTGTAGATATATTATATGTATTTGCATTGTCTCCACCAGTTCCACAGAGATCAACCAAAGGGTATCTATTTGGTTTTATGGATATTGCTTTTTCTTTCATACCCCTTACAAAACCAACTAACTCTTCAATGGTTGGTTTTTTTTCATTCATTGCAACCAAGAAACCATAAATCTCATTATCCTTGGCCTCTTCAAGCATACTTAATATGGCATTAGAAGCTTCATCCCTAGACAAATCTTTTCCATTTTTTATCTTTTCAATAAATTTTTCCATATTAAACTAAAAGAATCAAATAATTATTAAAGCTTTGTTTTTTGTTTGGATTCGCAAAGTTCAATAAAAAGTTTGCCTTAACTCAGCATAGAAATATATAATTTATTTTTTATCTTTTTTTGGCGGTTCTTTATCTTCCTTAGGCTTTTCTTTGGATTTCATTTCCACATAGCCACACTGGCCGCAGTATTCCCTGTCAGAGTGCTGTGAAAGAAAAACGCCTGGACCGCATTTAGGGCAGAACTTATTCTTTCTTTTTAGAGTATTTCCAGAAACCTCATAAAGCTTATATTTCTGGCTTGTTTTCTTTTTCTTTATTTTTTGTTTTTGTTCTTCTGCCATTATGATCATTCCTTCTTAGGATCTTCTTTTGCCTCTTGTTTAGGTGTTTCTTCTTTTTTCTCTTCAGCAGGAGCTTCTTCCTTTGGTACCTCTTTAGCTTCCTCTTTTTGAGAAGCATTCTCCTTCTCTAAACCTTTCTCACTTTCGTTCGAAAGTTTAGGGGAGGCTTCTGCAGGAGCTTCTTCTTTCTTTGCCCCTTTTTTATCTTTTTTACCAGGCTCAATCTGTTTTAGCTTGTTTTCATCTGCATAAACATAAGCAGAAACATCAGCAGACTGGCTTCCAAATTTAGTATAGATATTTTTTACAACAACCAGTTTTGCCTCTTTATTCATCTGTTTTGCTATTAGCTCCCTGACTTTATCATTTGATGGTGTTGCACCCTGAAAGCCAAGTAAAGCATTAATTTCTATTCTTGACAGCAGTTTATTATCTTTTTGGTCTTTTATTTTTAATTCCAAGAAAACTCACCTTATTTTAATAGCATACTCTCCTTTAACAGTTATGCCTATTTTTTTTGCTATTTCAGACTTGTTAGCATCTAAAATTGCTAATCTTCCCTGCCAGTTTGGTGATAATTGATTTCCCTTGCATAAAGGACATTCACTACCCTGAACAAATATCTTACATTTTTTGCATGCTTTTTTAACCATTTTTGCCTCTATGTTGTTTAGCTTTGCCTTTTTTAGGCTCTTCTTCTTCAAGCCACTCTAATTTTCCAAGTGTTGGCTGCCTCATTGTTAATCCAAGTTTTGGAGCAGAGGGGTCTTTGAAGCTTACTGCTATTAATTTTGCCCTGCACAGATCATTAACCTTTATTATTCTTTTTGTTTCTTTTCCTGTAAGTGTTTTCTCTTTTGAAAAGCTTACAAAATCGTCCATTGTCTGGGATATATGAACCATTCCTTCTATTGGACCTATTGTAATAAAAGCCCCAAATTCAGCAATATCCTTTATTTTTCCTAAGATAATTTCATGCATCTCTGGCTTAAATGTAAGTAATTCGAATGTTGTTGAATAGTAAGAAGCTCCGTCTCCCTGTATTATTACGCCTTCTCTTATCTCGTCAACCTGATAAGTGTCAATAACAATTCCCAGTTCAGGAGATATATATCCACCATATTTTTTCTTAATACATTTTATTATTGCTTCCTCTCTGCCTAAGCCAAACATATCAGGAGGAACCCTTATATGGTCTTTTAATTTTGTTTTGTAGAACATTTTTATCTTAGAATAAGGGTTTTAATAAGTGTTTAAAAAACTTGCGTTTTTACTGCTTTAATTCCAGTTCATACTCTTTTTCAGCGCTGCTATAAGGGGATTCTTTCATTTTCTGCTTTAGGAGTTGAAGATAGTAGTCCTTTTTTTTCTTGCTTTGTTTAGGCTTGTGCTTTATAATAATATCTGTTTTCCCTATCTTTCCGTTTAGAGCCATAATAGAAGGCCTTACTGATTCATGAATCCTATAACAGAACTTTATTGAGTTTCTTCTCTGGAATAATCTGCATATCCCCCTTATAGATTTTTCACTTTTTTGTATAAACCTATAACCTAAAAATTCTTTGTTTTCTGTCAGCTCTCTTAGCTTTTCCAGGTCTTTTTTTACTATTATCTCATCAGGATCCATAATTAAAATCCAGTCTTTTGCTGCTTTTTTAATGCTGAAATTCCTTGCTTTTGCAAAATTATTATCCCATATAAAATCATAAACTTTTGTAGTGTATTTTTGGGCTATTTTCTTTGTTTTGTCTTTTGACCCAGTGTCAACTACCACTATTTCATCTACATATTTCTTAATATTTTTAAGAAATTTATCTAGAAGTTTTTCTTCATTTTTTGTAATAATACACAGGCTTATTGACATTCTAAATATCTTTTATTCTTTAATATTATTAAAGTTATTCCTTTTTTCCTTAATTTTTGCTTTAAAATCCTGTCTGATGTTGCCACAATATAGTTTTTGTTGACAATGTCAAGTATCAGGTCGTCTACTATCTTATTATCTTTAGTCTTTATATCTTTTACCTTTTTTAGCCTAATCAACTGCAAAGCTATTTTTGCAGCGAGCTTGTTTTTTTCCTTTTGCCCTTTGTCTTTTATTATCCCTTTTAGTTCATCCACTGTCTTATCTATTATATATAACTCATAGTTGAAGTCAGCAATTCTTTTTATTTCAGAGAATATGTCTAATTTGAATTGAGATGGTATTAAAAGGAAGTTTGTGTCCAGGATTATTTTCATTTTAATAGCCGCTTACATCATTATTTGCATAGTCAATAATCTCATCTTTAATAAATTGTTCAACAGGAATAACTTTAAAACTATCTTCTGTTTTTACAATAACTGTTTTTATTCCTGCATTTATTATCATTCGTTTGCACATCTTGCATGGCTCTTTTCCTCCAACTGAACCATCTTTAATATCTTCACCGTAGAGATAGAGTGTTGCTCCTATCATTCTGTTTCTTGGAGCTGATATTATTGCGTTTGCCTCTGCATGCACGCTTCTGCATAATTCATATCTTTCTCCGGCAGGTATTTTTGCTTTTTCTCTTGGACAGGAATTAAGGTCAATACAGTTTTTTGCCCCTCTTGGAGCTCCAACATAACCTGTGCTTACAACTTCATCATCCTTAACTATTACAGCTCCAAATCTTCTTCTTAAACAAGTCCCTCTCTGGCTTACCTGCTTTGCAATTTCAAGATAGTAATCATGTTTTGAAGGTCTTTTCATTTTATCACTTTCTCAATCTTTTTGTAAAGTTCTTCTAATGTGCTATCATTAATGATAAGCTTATCAGCCATTTTAAGACATTCATTAAGTTGTTGGTTTGTCTTGTTTTTAATGTTTTCTTTTTTTTCGTTTTCCTTGAATTTTTTTAGAGTAAGGGCATTTTCTATCCTTCCCCTTTTCATAGCTCTCTCAAATCTTAATTCAACAGGAGCATCAACACCTATTAAAACAAAATCTTTCTGTTTTTTTAATTCCTCAATTTCAGCAGGATTCCTTATGCTGCTGACCACATCTTTGCCAGTGAACTTATCTTTGATTTTCTTTGCAAGAACAGCAGGACCATACTTAGTCCGTAGCTCGTTGCCAAGCATTCTCAAGTTTTTCCTTGAGTGTTCAAGACCTTTTTCAGTTGCGTAATCTCTTATTACATCAGAGAGGGAATAGTGGGCAAAACCTTTGTTCTGGAGATACTTTGCTATCTCATCTTTGCCAGAGGCAAATGTTCCTGTTAACCCTATAATCATTTTAATAGTATTATTTTATTCATAATCCCCCTATTATCTGTTATATCTGCTTGTTTATTAAGTTTTCTTAAAACTAACTATAACTCTAAACTAGATACAAAAAACTCATTATGATGGCTTGAAAACCAAACACTTAAAAACACAACAATAACCCCAAAACTAAAACAATTGGAGTTGATACATCATGGCAATCAAGAAAGGAGATAAAGTAAAGGTTGAATACACAGGAACATTAGATGATGGCACTGTGTTTGATACATCAGAAGGAAAGCAGCCATTAGAGTTTGAAGCAGGTGCTGGACAGCTGATAAAGGGTTTTGATGAAGCTATCATGGGGATGGAGAAAGGAGAAGAAAAAGAGATAAAACTAACTCCGGAAAAAGCTTATGGAGACCATAATCCTGAATTAATAAAGAAAATACCAAGGGATAAGATTCCAGTTCCTGAAGGGAAAGAAATAAAACCAGGAATGATGCTTGCTTTGGGAACACCTGATGGAAAACAGATTCCAGCAAAGATAACAGAAGTTACAGACAAAGAGATAACTATTGACTTAAACCACCCTTTGGCCGGAAAAAACCTGAATTTTAAGGTTAAGGTCATTTAATAAAAGCAAATGCAATATTGGCTATAATCAATATCAAGAAGAATAAAGATACAGCATTCCAAATCTTTTTTGCGATTTCTTTTTTATAGAATTTTTCCAGGCTTACTAATAGCATTCTTCCTCCATCTAAAGGCCCTAAAGGAAGCAGATTAAATAATCCTATTCCAAGATTAAGCAGGTACAGCCATGACAACAAACCAATAGCCCAGATAAAAGCAAGCGCTGTTTTTTCACCATACTTTTGCCTGAATGATTCACTTATCTTTGTTTTTTGAGAGATAAATACACCAAGATAGGGCTTTGAGCTGTTAACAGGATCTGCAGCAAGGGTTATATTATAGACATCTTTGTTTGTTTTTACTAAAACAATATCTCCTGGTTTTTTATTATTCAGTATATCTTTAAAATCAATCAGATGCGGTGTTTCCATGTTGTCTATTCCTTTTATAATATCCCCTTCAGTTATTCCCGCCTGTTCTGCAGGATATATCTTGTCTTCTTTTATGAAACTACTGATAAGAATTCCGTCTCCTTCTATCATCCCTGAGGCTAAAGGCATTACTGCAAATGTCATTAAAACTGCTATTAATAATGCAAACACAATGTTTGCAAAAGGCCCTGCTGAGTATATTGCTAACTGCTGCTGTCTTGATTTTTTAACAATCTTTTTTTCATCCGGCTCTACAAAGGCAGCAGGCAGTATTGGAACAAGCAAGGCTAAAACTGCAAATCCGCTTGATTTAATCTTAAGTTTTGCAGCCTTTGCAAAGACACCATGTGAAAACTCGTGAATAACTGCTAATATAAAGATGGATATAATCCAGTAAAGAAAAGGAACATAGAAAATGCCTTTTGCTTTTACAGGAAGCACCAAGGCAACACCTGAAACAGCAGAGGGTGTTATAAACATCCTGATCATATTCTGGACAAGCAGGAAAGCCATTAATGCCATCCCGAGGAAACCAATAAAGATGGAAAAATAACCTATGTATTTTAAAGGTCTTTTAAATTTCTCTGCAAACCAGCTCATCTGCTTTATTCCAAGTTTTGTCCTAATAAGAAGGACATAAATAAATGGAAAGAGAACCTTTTGAATTTGTATTTTTTTTCTTTTTAGAATTATTATAAAAGATAAAAAAGCAAGAAATATAATCATAGCTATGTAATCAATGCTCATTTTTTCCTAAGTGGTCTCAGGGCCTTGCTTCCACATCTTCTGCACTTAACCTTTTTTGCCAGTATCTGCGCCATGTTAGCTTTGATTACTGACTTGCATCTTTTGCATGCAACTTTCTTGTGGAATAATCTTGCCTGTGCTTCTGGAAACTTAACCATATCATTCACTTCCTTTTATCTGTTTCATAATCTTATCATCAAGTATGTCCCAATAGAGTATGCTAATGCCTTCTATAACCTGCCCTTTTAATTCTTCTGGAATCTTCAGGTCAAAGGTTTCATAGGTTTCATTATCCATGACATTTGCTGTATCACCCTGAACAGATAATACCTGGGCAGTTTTTTTTTCGATTATAGGCACTTCAATATTCTCATGGCCAGGCATAACAATAACTCTTTTTTTCTCATCAATGAGGCCAACTGCTTCCATCCTTACTTTTGCATGGCCGTGTTTTCCAGGCCTTGATGTCTGTGTACTGACTACCCTACATGCAGCACCATCTATAATAATACAAGAGCCTTTTTTCAAACTTCCAATTGAAGATATTTTTACTGCCATTTTATTTACTCAATTTGATTATTGTTTTGCAGCTAGTTTTATATCCCCTGCTTTAATTGTCTTTCTGCCAGCATGCAGGGCAAATTTTATTGAATCAATTGCTATTTTTTCAACAATATCCTCAACAATCTCTTTCAGAGCAACCTTTGCTTTATCAGAAACCCTTTCTGCACCAGCCTGCTTTAGTATCTTTTCCATTGCTGCTAATGGCAGTAGTTTTTTTGACATTTTAAGTGTGCACCTCTAAAAATCTATAAAATTAAGAGGAGAATAGTAGTATTTAAATCTATCGGAATAATTGTTGTGTTGCATAAACAGGAGTTAGGTGTGAATAAGTGGTTGTATTTGATTAAAGTGAGTAAGATTTGATATTATTAGAAATAGCAAATTTTATAAATACGACATATATCGTGTTAAATATATGTGGGTTGCAAAAATTAAGTTTAGTGGTAAAGGTACATTAATTGGCTCGAAGGCTGTCAAACATAAAGTAAATCTATTTGGATTTCCATTGTCATATTATTACGAAAAGAAATGGATTATTGTACAGATTGCTGTAACCATATTTGGAAATGAAAAAAATAAGAAAGAATTTATAAGAGATTTAAAGAAAGAAAAGAGAACAAGTAATTTAGAATTAAAAAATGATTTTCTAATAGGAATAATCAAAGAACCAATCTATATAAAATGCATTTACAACAAAGACATAATACATATTGATCCAGCTTTTATATCTGACAAAGGATATGAATTAATTAATGTTGGTTCTTTTGACAGAAAAAGATTAATGGATATTGTTAAACTAATGGAAGAAAGATACAAAGGAAGATTATTATCAATTCAACAGAAAAAAATTAAGTCAATTTCTATAATGAGGGTCCACCCAGAATTAACAGAAAAACAGAAAAAAGCAATGGAATTAGCGATAAAGCACGGTTATTATCATTCTCCAAGAAAAATTGATCTAAAACAGTTAACAAAATTAGCTGGATTGAGCTTTTCTACATATCAAGTCCATCTTAGAAAAGCTGAAGAAAAACTTATTCCCTACTTCTTTGAAGAATAAACGATATATATCGCTATAAACTTAATCTACTATTTGGTAATAACTATTTCTAAGTAGTAAGATGATAACCGTTGAGAGCATATTAACACCTAAAGAAATTTTAAGATATAAAGAAGAATGGAAAACTTTTGAAAATAGATACGATTTGAATAGCGAGTATCATACACATTCGGGAAAACCTGTAATTAGCCAAGTATTCAGATTTGAAGATAAACCTCTTTTTAGAGCACATGTTTTTGATAGGCAATTAAGAAAAATTGATCCATATTTTATTGCTGAAAAACATCTAATTCCATTCTGGCATATATCACATTATCAAACAGTTTTGGAACAAATGTATCATGCAAGTATGCGAGAAATAAAAGATACAGATAAATGTTTTACAAAAGATATACCACAAGAATTTAAGTTATCAAAATCCATTTCCTGGAGTGATAATGTTTCAGTTGAGTTAATATTAAAACCAAAAAGACAAACAGATAAATATTCTATTGAAAATTGTTATTTTACTTTATATGATGACAAAATTGATGAAGTTAAAGGGAGAGTTTCTGTAAGAAATTTTGTAAAGCATAGGGCATATATTGGGAGTATAGAAAGATTAAAGCAAGGAGATAATGGTGCTTTGGAAGAATTAGTTAGAAAAATAGAAAAACAAGATTTAAACCATAAAAGACTAATAAAACAAAGACAAAATTTACAAACCACCAAGGATTATTTGATTGATAAATTGAGAATAGGAACTATACCAGAAGAGGAATTACATGATTTCTTTTCATTCTGGGATAAGGAATAATATTAGAAATCCTAATAATCTATGGGATAATACACGGAATCATATTTTAAAGAAGCTAAACATCTTATTTTTTCTTAAGCTTTTTAATTTTTGTTCTATTAGTCCAGAATTTTCAAATTCTTTCTCTTTTTTCCTAAACAAGGCTGTATGATGGTAGTTTCTTCCATTTTTGCTCTTAAACTGGTGTTTTTTATGCAATAGTTCATGGTACATAACATAATCAAGTAAATCATCCCTGCTTTTTAAAACAGAGCTGATTGTTATAGTGTCAGAGGCGTATTCATAACTGCCTAATTTGGTTGTAGAGTTAGAACCCCAGGTAAGATTAGGAATTTCAATTGAGCCATAGAAATATTTGTTATTGATTTTGTTAAAACTTTCTTCTAACTCAGGGTCTGATTTTGTTTTAGGCGCAATCAAATGCAGTTTTTTTATAAAAGTATTATACAGTTTAATGTTATATGTCTCTTTTTTCCCCCTGAATAATTTTAATAACAGTTCCTGTATCAGCCCTATCTTAATATCCCTGCTTATAGTTTTCCATTCCCTGCTAAGGTTTAGTGTAAGTTTATTTCTATATAATTTTATATTTGCATTATAAGGCTTGAATTTTCTACTGTACTTTATCTTGGTCTCATAACCTAACTCCCTTTCTGGGTACAATTCCTTAAATGACTGCTGTATTATGTTCATTATTTAGCTATTAATAATAAATTATATAAATAGGTTTTGTTTGGTGTTATAATAAAATGTTATGTAAAAAAAGAATAAATAGTAAGAATTGTCAAAAACCACCATGCTAAAGCATGGTGGCATGTTTTAACATGCCACATATCTATAAGTGGTTTTTGAGCATGCTCAGAATTCCAGAAATAATTTCTGGTTTACGGAGTAAACCACTATTTTAAAAAATAGTGGAATTCTGACATTTAAAAAAATAATTATTTATTTGCTAAAACGCTTTTAAGTGCTTCTGTTTTTTGATCTAATACTTTTGTTTCATATTCAGATATATCTGCATATGCTCTTAAAAATTTACTAAACATTTCGAGATCACCTTCAGAACTTTTTAAAAATTTTTTTGTAGGTTTATTTATTTTTATTAAATGTTGTTTAAATTCTTTAACAAATGCTTCATATAGATATTTATCTTCATATAGATATTTATTGTGTATTACTGAAGTAGAAATATTAAATCCTGCAGTTGCAAGAGATTCTAAATCTTTTGTATTATATTTTTTTAAGCCACATAACGCATCCTTTACAAGATCAATAGCATAAAGTGGATTAGCCCCGTAATCTTTAATTACTTTTTTTATGTCTTTTATGCTTTTGTGTCCTTCATTTAATGCTATATTATGTAATCCATTTAAAAAAGATATGGCATTTTCATAATCTGGTTTTTCGGGTTCCATTTTTATTTCAGTATAGTATCTTATTAAATCATGAATAGTATATAAACCTTTTGGTTTTATTATCTTTTATAAGTAGTAACAATTATTACCAAACTAGTTTGGAAATTTGCTCTTTTGTCAACAGCTCACCGACACCA
>JAGLZG010000163.1 GCA_023131705.1 Nanobdellota archaeon | reverse complement strand
AAAACGGCATTGATTATGCTACTATTAAAAAAATACAAGATGCATCAAAAAATAAGGCTAATGCTGAAATTCTGAAAGGATTAGAGAAAATGTTATCTTTCGCTTAGATCTTTAAGAACATTACCTAATTCATCTAAATTATCTCCGATAGCTGCCCAATCTCCTTCTTTCATGGAATCTTCTATGAGCTTGTAATAAGCCTGTGCAGCTTCAATAAGTTCACTTGTTGTTTTCTCTTCTCCAGCTTCTCCTTCTTTTTCTTCTTCAACAACCTTTCTCCTGGATTTCCCAAACAAGACTTCCAAAGCTTTAGCTAGATTCTCTTCCATAACAACACTTATGCCATCAGAAACCAAAACACGCTTTAGTTCAGGCAGCTGGCCGGTTTCTGCCTGGATATACAATGGCTCAATGTAAAGAAGACCATCTTTTATAGGTATTACAAGTAAATTCCCCCTGGTAACACGAGAGCCTTGCTGGCTCCAGAGAGTAAGTTGCTGTGAAATTTCAGAATCCTGGTCAATCTTTGCTTCAATCTGCAGAGGGCCGTAAATCAATTTGTCTTTTGGAAATTTATACAGTATTAACTTTCCATAATCATCCCCATCAGAGCGCGCAGCCATCCATGCCACCATATTATCCTTCTTTATTGGTGAAAAAGAAGTCATTAAAACAAACTCTTCTTTATCCTCATCAGGAAGTTTCATTATTATATGATAAGGCTCTACCTTAACCTGCTGACCAACACCATAAACCTCGTGAGGAATCTGCCAGGCATCTTCTTTATTATAAAAGACCTTAATATCATCCATATGATAAGTGCTGTAAATCCGGGATTGTATCTTAAACAAATCCTTAGGATACCTTATATGCTCTTTCAGGCTTGCAGGCATATTCTCAAAGCTTTTAAACTGCTTAGGGAATATCTTAGCATAAGTCAGTATTAATGGATCAGAAATATCCATAACATAATAAGTTACAGTTCCATCATAAGCATCAACAACAATCTTTACAGAATTTCTTATATAATTTATTGGCCCAAACTTCTCAGAATAAGGAAAATTTCCTGAAACTGTATATGCATCCACTATCCATAATAATCTTCCATCATCAATAACCAGGTAAGGATCATCATCTAATCCGAAAAATGGCGTGATTTTTGATATTCTTTTGACAATATCCCTTGTAAACATTACTTTGCTATCTGGTGTAATATCTCCGGATAACAAGATCTTAATATCTGCAAACCTTATAACCATTAATAATTTCTTTAAGAAAGAATCCAGCAAAACACCGCCCTTGCCATCATAATTGATATATTCATTGGTATTGCCTTTTGGGAAATCAAACTCTTTTGTTTTTGTGTTGACTAAAACAAAATCATTATCTTTTTCTCCGTAATATATCTGAGGTTTTGAAATTTTTAAGTTTTCTTCATCAACTGTATAAACAGGGGGAATATCCTTGATAAAATAATCAGGCATACCCTGTTTTGTAACTTTATTAACCGGGCTCATTACAACTCCAAAACCATGAGTATAAACCATATGCAGATTTACCCATGTTTTTGCATTCTCAGTTATCTGGTTTTGGTCCAGTTCTCTTGGGGCCAGCATAACCTGTGTATATTTTCCGTTAATGTTATACCTGTCAATGTCAATGCCTGCAAGGTCATAATACAGCCTTATCTCCTGTGTTTGTTTGTATGTTTTTGTCAATGGCCTTCTGTCCAATATCCTGACATTATCAATCGTTTCTTTTGCTTCATCTAAAATTTCAGAGGTCAGTTCCATATCAGCAGAAAAATCTTTTTCTTCAACATCTCCCAGCCCATAAGCCAAACGGGTAAATTTTATGTTATTTTCAATGTAAGGTTTTTCAAGATTAATTTCATTAGGTGAAACTTTTAAAGCCTGCACAATTCCAGGAATTATAGTAGGCCCTACAAATCCAAACAGGAAATAAATGATTAGGACATAAACTAAAATGTGCCTTTTTCTTAACTTAGGCTGTTTTGAAATATAAAATACCCATATGAGCGATAATACTGCAATAACAATTGCTAAAACCATCATAGTCTTTATCATTGGCAAATATGCAACAACATCAGAATAGCCTGCCCCTACAACAATTCCCTGCTCTGAATACATTATTGAAAATCTTGAAAGATAATTTCTTACTGCCAATAAAACAAAAAATAAAGAAAGCAGGATCCCTAAATGAGCCATTGCCTTA
>JAGLZG010000162.1 GCA_023131705.1 Nanobdellota archaeon | reverse complement strand
TGTTTTTTCGTTGCCCTTTCTATATCGAAAAACCCTTTTCCACATTGGGCAAATATACATCTGAACTCCAATGGGTTTTGGGCTGGAGCTGTAGCTTTCAACTGATCCCTTTTGCCAATATAGATCTGTATTGATATCTCCATCATAGTGATATGCTAGATTGGGGATGATGCCTCCCTCCATAGTGAATCCAAATGATGCCACAGTTGCCAGGGAATAATTGAGCACTATTTTCTCCTCAATCAGCACTCTGCTCATGCAGTCACTCAATATTGAGCTGATTTGCTTTGAGAGATCATCCAGGGTTTTGGCTGAAAAATAGCCCTCCCTGTGGGCTCTGTTGTATCTCAATTTTATGCCGAAACTTTTGATTGTTTCAACATCTGCAGGCTCCAGGGTTGTGGTAAATTCTCCGTCAACGTTCACATTTACTGTGAACTCCACAACCATGAATGTATCTGGCTCTCTCCTGGAGCCTGTTACTACTGATTTTTTTCCGATTCTTGCCATAATTGTATGATTTATTATGGAGGAGAGCTTCTGATCACAGCCTCTCCTCCTGGTTGATTTTTGTTTTCTGAATTTATTATTGTAGTACTGCTCTCCTGTGATGATTTCAGGATCAATTTGTGATCCATTAGAATAATCCTTTTTATCTCCATGAGCCTCAATATCCTCATGAGCTCCTCCTTTTTGAGTAGTCCAAGCTTACAGATACTCAATACGTTTAGGTATGCGGTTTCTTTTACAACGTCAATCATTGGCACGTTTATAGATTTCTCCAATGTTTCAATTAATTCCTGTATAGGTGTATTCATAATAGTGTGATTTATATAGTTTTAATGATTCCCTTCTCATTCACAGTTTTTATGAGGTAATCATCAATAGAAACTAACACATATTCCGTGTGGTAGCCTTTAATTAAACCCCGTCTGAAAAATGAAGTTTCTCTATCAATTTTCAATACAACATCATTAACAATAAATTCATTAAAATTCAGTAATGGATCACACCCAGTGATTACTGGGCTCAGCATTTTAACGCGTTCACCTATCTGAAATTTAGGAGGATTAGCTACTTTATACTCTAATAGATCAATCCTCTCTTTTAATTCTAAATTATCAATTTCGATTTTTTTAAACTTTTTTCTAAATATCATAATTGTG
>JAGLZG010000161.1 GCA_023131705.1 Nanobdellota archaeon | reverse complement strand
TAAAAGCAGATGCTAATATAAGTATTAAGGAAAGCAATTATACAAGGATAGAGGTAAAGAACATAACTGGGTTTAAAGAGATTGAAAGGGCATTAAAATATGAGATTGAAAGGCAGAAGGCTGCTGTCAGGGATAGAGTTAAGATAAAACCTGAGACAAGGGCATGGGATTCTGAAAAAGGGATTAGTTTTGCATTAAGAGAAAAAGAGACAGAAGCTGATTATGGTTATATAATTGAGCCTGATTTGCCTGTAATTAAAATAAGCAGAGAATGGGTTGAAAAAATAAAAAAAGGCATCCCTGAATTAGCAGGAGAAAAACTGGAGAAGTATGAAAAATTAACAAAACAGAGAAAAATCCAGTCTATGGCTGTTATTGTCAAAGATCCTAAGCTTGCAAAATTCTTTGAAAATGTTATATCTGATAAAGAGGTTAATCCAAAGCTCGCATCGCACTGGGTAGAGCTTGAATTAAAAAGAGTTTTGAATTATAATAAAAAGAATCTTGATGATGCAAAGATAAAACCAGAAAACCTTATTGACATCATAAAATTAATTCAAAACAAAAGAATAACAGAGCAGACAGGGAGAAGGCTAATTGAAAAATTAGTTGAGAAAGAGTTTGATGTTGATGAATATGTTAAAAAACAGGGCTTGGAGATTATTTCTGACAAAGGTGAGATAGAAAAATATTGCAGGGAATCTATTAAAGAGAATCCAGATGCTGTTGAAAATTATAAAAAAGGAGAAGAAAAAGCACTTCATTTTATAATTGGGCAGGTTATGAAAAAAAGCAGGGGAAAGGCTAACCCTAATGTTGTTAAAGAGATAATCCTTAAAATTTTAGGATCATAGAAATATTCTCTTTTATTCTTTTCTCAAAATCAGCTGATTTTTCATCCTCTTTTTTCTCTATGCTCAATAGAGTCATCAGCTCTTTTGTAAGTTTTTCTTCTTTTTCCAGTGTCAGGTCTTTAACATTAATCTGTCCTAAGTGTTCCTTGATTAATTTTTCCTCTATATCATCTACTGATTCTGCCTGTACCCTTATTTCCTCAAATTCCTTTGTTTTAAGGCTCATTGTGTTTTTCATTGCAAAATAGGCTGACTTGTTATATAGTATCCTGAAAATGCCCTTAAAATTAATGTCAGAGGGCTTTCCTGAGCCCAGTATCCCTTTTAACCTTATTGTTACAATTGTATTATTGAATTCATTATCTTTTATTTTTTCCATAATCTCTTTTTCAGCCTGCTCTGGGGATTTATGGTCGCAATCCATATCAATTGAGAATACGTTGTAGATTTGAACAGGCTGCCACTCTGGTTTGTCATCCTCTATAATATAAAACCCGCCCCTTTTTAGTTTTTCAAGTTCAGCAAAATTGTTTGGAAATAATGGTCCTGGGTATGCTATTGTCCCATAGCCATCTTCTTTCTTGTTAAATGCAAAGTGAGGGTGGCCCCCGGCATAATAATCAAAGTTTTTTGGCAGCAGGGATAAAGGCTGTGAGTCAACTTTTTCCATATCCTTTGGCTTAAATTCAGATAATAATGAGTGGAACATGAATATTTTATAGCCCTGCTCTTTTTCCAGGTTGTCTTTTATCAGGTTTTCATAGTATGATTTTTCAAGCATCCCTTTTTTTCCG
>JAGLZG010000160.1 GCA_023131705.1 Nanobdellota archaeon | reverse complement strand
GAATATTTGCCTTCTATACCTTCTTTAGAACTTGATTATATGGAATATTCCTCAAATGCTTCTGCTCAGGCTGCTTATGTGAGCAGTGATGCCTCTGGTTATACTGCAATAACTAATTGCACAGAATTACAAGCTATGCAAAATAACCCTGGTGGAAATTATTGGCTTGCAAACGATATTGATGTCTCTGCTTGTGGATATTCACCTATTACCTCATTCACAGGAATTTTTGACGGCAATGGACACTCAATAACAGGATTGTCTTCTTCTTCACCGGGATGTGGCGGTGGATTTGTTAATTGTAATAGAGGCATAATAAAAAACTGTGTGTTTGCAGGGCATGTACAGGGTGTTTATCACGGGAGTGGTTATTACGATATAGGCGGAATAGCAGGCTGTAATTATGGACTGATAACAAATTGTCATTCCGCTGTTACTGTAAGTGCCGACAATCGTGTAGGTGGGATAGCTGGGGATAATACTAATGGGGGTACAATCACATATTGTTCCTCATCAGGTGCTATAAATGGTGTTTATCGTGTAGGTGGGTTGGTTGGTAGGAATCATAATTATGGTAGTGGGGGCACGATAAGGAACTGCTATTCAACAAGTGCTGTAGGTGGTAATGGTAAATATGACGGTGTAGGTGGATTAATAGGAAGTAATTATAGATCAATCACTAATTGTTATTCAACGGGGCTTGTAAGCGCTGGTGGTTATGTAGGTGGTTTAATTGGAAGACATTTTAGTGGCACATATAACGACTGCTTCTGGGACACAGAAACATCAGGACGAGCTACAAGTGCAGGAGGCACAGGAAAAAACACAACACAAATGAAACAGGAAGCTACTTTTTTAAATTGGAATTTTGTAACAATTTGGAATATTACAGAAAATGTAACATATCCATTTTTACAGCCGATTACTGGTGGTGATTTTGTCTCTAACCTACAATCCTATTCCGAACCTATAATCAAACAACAGGGTTCATACTCATTAAAAGGAATAGCGAAGCAAACAGATTCTTTGAGTGATACTCTTACAAAAACACTAAGCCCCACAAAAGATTTAACAGGTAAAAATATAATAAAATTAGATGCAAGAGCAAGCAGAACAGGAAGTAATTTCAAGATAAGTATTCACGATTCTGGCGGAACTACAACAGAACACACAATAAATATAGCAAGTGCAAATATATGGCAGACAGAATCATGGGACATATCTGGAGTTTCTGATGCAAATAAAGACGCAATAAACCAGATAAAAATAACAATATTAAA
>JAGLZG010000016.1 GCA_023131705.1 Nanobdellota archaeon | reverse complement strand
TGACTTTAACTAAAAATATTTTAGAAGGCAAAGGAAAGGCTGTTTATATTGTTCCTTTAAAGGCTCTGGCAAATGAGAAATTCAAGGATTTTAAGAGAAAATATGACAGTTTATTTAATATTGCGCTAAGCATTGGTGATTTGGATTCTGCTGACCCTTATCTAACTGGCTATGATTTGATAATCTGCACTGCAGAGAAACTTGACAGCCTGATAAGGCATCATAGCCCCTGGCTGCAGGATGTTAAAACAGTTATTGTGGATGAGATACATCTAATGAATGACCCTGGAAGGGGCCCTACTTTAGAAATCCTGATAACTATATTAAGGCAATTGCTAAAGAATGTCCAGTTGATAGCCCTGTCTGCAACAATAGGAAACCCCAAAGAGCTGGCAGAATGGCTTGATGCTAATCTTGTAATAGATGAATGGAGGCCTGTAAAACTGAAAAAAGGAGTTTATTTTGATGGAGATGTTGAGTTTGACTAATATATATCTGTCAGGGCAGGAAAGCATCATGAGTTAAGTAGTTATATGTTGAGGTCGGCGAACTAAACTGGAAATATAATAAATCAAACATTATCTATTTTTTACCTGGTGTCGGCGGCGTCCACTCCTTTATAGAATAACCTGTATAATCATCAAGACTAAATCCTTTTTTCTCAACTCTCTTAAATGATGCCTGAGCCTCTCCCACATCCATCTCTATAATCAAATAAGGTTTAGCTGCAGATATGACAAACTCTACAGTATCTTTTTGCTTGCCATCCTGGTATACCACTATGTCAAGTATGTAAGCCAGATAGTTGTTATAAAGTGCTGGATCAGATGTGCTAATAGTTACACTTTCTTGCTGGCTTGTAGTTAGGGTTGTTGTGTATGTTGTAATCAGCTCGTCTAAGTCAATGCTATGTAGCTCTTTACTCACAACCATCCAGAGAGGCAGTATGGAATTTCCAGCTTCGCCAAGATCTCCTATTTGTTTGACGTCGTCAATGTAATCAACATCACCTAACAGTGCATCTTCAGTGAGAGGCATAGTTATTGACAAATCTAAATCATCCTTGTCAATCATCCAGCGCATTAAGTAGGCTTTTTTATCTATTTTAATCCCAGCGATGCCCTCCCAGTATTTGCTAGTTTCTTTTGTCACGTAAATAGATGAATCCCTTTTTGAACAACCAGGACAGTGAGCAGTTGCATAGACATATTTAAAACCCTCTTTTAATTCAAGCAACGGCAACTTTAGGGTAAAACTTCTTCTAGTTGTTTTTCCAGTTGGAGGACTAATAGAAACAGTTATTTCCTTTTGAACCAGGCAACCACTTAACTCACACTCACTTAAACCTTTTGCAAGATCTTCGCTCTTGGTGCAAAAAACCTCACCCTTTTTGCCAAATATATATATTCTTACATCATTCATGTCCATGTTCGCATCAAGGCTGAGAATCAGTTTTCCTAATTCATGTTTTACATTCCTTATTCTAACTTCTGGTAAGGTGAGTGTAAAATCTCTTGTTATCATCTCAGCTTTTGGGGGACTAACAGAAACTGTAATCCTTTCTTTAATTTCACAATCTGTTAACTCAACTTTTGTTACACCTTTAGCTAAATCTTTATATTTGGTACACAATATTTGGTTGGTCTCATCGATGATCTCTATCCTTATGTTGTCTGTGGCATCGTCTGCGTCTAGAGTGACAACTATATTTCCCGATTCAAATCTCGCATCTTTTAACCTAACATCCGGTAATTCAAATTGAAACTCCCGCATAACAATGCCCCCACCAGGCGGGCTAACAGAAACAGTTATTCTTTCTTTGGTTTTGCAATCAGTCATCTCAATCTGTGTGGTGCCTGCTATCAGATCTTTGTATCTTGTACATAGTAGCTGACCCGCCTCATCGACAATGTCAATTCTAGCATTTCCAACGCTGACATTTGTGCTTAGTGTCACGATTATTCTTCCAGCTTCGTATTCAGCATTTTGGATCTGAAATTCGACTCCTTCTACAACCTTGACCTTTCCTTTACTAGAACCAATGCATCCACTGATAAAAATTATCCCTGTTATGACTAACACAGCAATAATTCCAGATAATATTTTTCGTTCCATTATTAAAGCTATGAAAAAGATTATTTAAATAACTTCTGTTTTTTTACTTTGTAAATTTTAGTTTTGTCCTTACAATCCAAAGCTGTCTGAGAATTCTTTTATTCTTCTGAACTCATTAAGGAATTTTTCACCTTTTTCTGTGATTGTGAAGAGTTTTTTTTCTTTTTCTATCTCCTCTTCAATCATCTCTTTTTCAATAAGCTCATTAACATACTCTTTCATCTTTTGGTGAGAAAGATTGGATTTGTATAGTAAATGTGTTGGCTTTATTCTTCCTCCTTTCATAACAATAGAATTAAGAATATCATGTATAATTTCCATTCTGCCTCTTCTCTGGCCACTCATTTTTTCTTAAACACCATTATAAAAGCAATTAATAACAATAGATATCCAACAACCTGTATGACTTCTCCAACAACATATATTTGCTTGCTATAAAGCATAAATATGAAGAAGAACTGGCTTAT
>JAGLZG010000159.1 GCA_023131705.1 Nanobdellota archaeon | reverse complement strand
TAAAAACATCATAAAAAAATAATACATTTGTAGATATGGGATATGAAATTATTAGCTATAAAATTACAGTAGGCTGCAGAACTCAGGCACAGATACTGGCAAGGATTGCAGAGATTGATGCATTGTTAGATGTGCTGTTTACCACAGCACTCACATCAGTTGGGAATGGAAATATTTTCCAATACAAATTGGATACTGGGCAAACAAAAACTGATGTGACATATACAAGTACATCAGAGGTTGCAACAGCTATCAAAGATTATGAGAGTATTAGAACTCTATACAGAAATAAATTGATCCCCAGAATGGTGAGGCTGGTGGATAGCAAAACTTTCAGACGATGAATTGGATACAGAAACAAGTTTACAAAGCTAGTATATTTATTGGGGCAGCAGCTCCAGCTGCACAGAGAACAGGAAGCCAGCCAGCTGCATCCAGTGGATACTGGGGCTCTGCATACTCAAAATCATATGATGGTGAGAAAAACCTGGGAGAGCTGGGAGATCCAGTGGAGTATTATCTAAATTTCAAAGTGCTCAGCATTAGAGCCTGGCAATCATACCTGGAATCAGAATTATCTCAAACCATCATCAATAAATATATCATCTGGATGGTGGATGGAGGATTGAAACTCCAGGCAAATCCAGCTGAGAAAGCATTGGCTCTGAGTGGGGTGGAGGTAGATCCTGAGAAATTTAATGAGGATGTTGAGGCATTATTTTCTCTATGGAGTGAATCCAGATCCTCATCCTTTTCAGGGATGGAAAATCTGAATACCCTGGCAAAGGATGTGTATAAACATTCTAAAATAGGAGGAGATGTATTGGTTGTTCTGAGATTAGTTAATGGATCTGTGAAAGTTCAGATGATAGATGGCTCTCATGTTGAGTCACCAATTGCTGCCACAGCTGCAGAGACAGGGAATAAAATCATTGATGGTGTGGAGGTTGATAAAGCTGGAGAGCATATTGCCTATCATGTACGTACAACAAAGTTTGGAAAATATGACAGAGTACCAGCCAGATCAAAATCATC
>JAGLZG010000158.1 GCA_023131705.1 Nanobdellota archaeon | reverse complement strand
CAGCAGCCAGAGCAGCCTATTCAGCTCAGTGGAAGAAGAATGAAGAACTACTTAGAGAGTTTCTAAGTAATAAATAGATCCATACTCTGAAAGGAGTAATTATGGGAAAAGGTAATGATTCCAGAATGAGTGTCTTCAAGACCTTCATAAAGAAGGCTGGAGATATCAAGAAAGGTCTTCTCCTGAAGAGAAAGCCAAAGGAGAAGGACACCAGGAAGAGGAAAGGAAGCTGGGGAGGAGGAACTATCAGGATCCATTGTCATAGAGCTTCCACAAGATACTCAAGACTTCAGAGATAATAACTTCAGGAGAGATGAGGAGAGGGAGCTCAACAGCTTCCTCTTTCTTTATTGAAGTAGTCCTTCCACTTTGCCCAGAAGATAATCAATACTCCAGAACTTCTGCTCCCAGGCTTCCTTTCCCATCTTATGATATCCTTCCGGCTGATATGGACTGTGATGATGCTCACAGAGAGGAATGGTCTCTCTATGGTTTCTCTTTCTTCCCATCCCAGTATTGCAATGATGAACTCCAGCTGGGACATCTTCATATCCTAGAAGACTGCAGACGATACATCCCAGAGCAGCAACTCTGCTCATATATTCTGAATCTGCTTTATTTGGCTTTCTTCTCTGCATCATTCTCCAATAGAAGAAGGGATCTGCAAGTATTTCTCACAGATCCCTTCCAGGGGTGGCAACGCAAAGTCTAGTATGAGCTATACACTACCCATGATCTTGCATTGGTAGCTTCCTCACAAGGTCTGACAGCTCCAAAGATGCCATACCATCCAATCTTACCAGTTCTACCGAAATCATTCTGATCATCTTCATAGAATCTTACTGTATCAGGTCTGAGGAAGTTATCATATCCTGCAACAGCATTCTTACCAAAGATCACAGATTTGGCATTAGTTCCC
Source organism: Nanobdellota archaeon (assembly GCA_023131705.1). Taxonomy (GTDB): domain Archaea; phylum Nanobdellota; class Nanobdellia; order Woesearchaeales; family B3-WOES; genus JAGLZG01. The sequence continues at coordinate 780 of JAGLZG010000158.1, read as the reverse complement.
CACTCAGTAACAGCATCAGCTCCCATTTCTTCAATGAAGATAACTCCATTGAATCTGATGATCTCACCAGTAGTGTAGATGTTCTCAATGTTGAGAGCAGAAGCACTGGAATAGACCTGGGCATTGGCTTTGATGTTGTCGAACATTCCAGGCTTTCCTGTCCATCTGTAATTTCCATCATCAAATGTAGCAATTCCCAGTCTCCTGAGATAGCTCACAATTGCTGTGACATGGATAGGAAGGAGTGGTGATGTTCCAAAGGAAGTAGTTCCATTGTAAATTATATCAGCAACACCTGTTCCACTGACCTGAATATCATTTGCAGAAGCAAGATAAGCAGCTCCAATGAGAGCATTCCTTGTCCTTACTGCATTTCTTGCAGTTGATACTCCAGAAGCAGACTGAAGATCTGAATTACTCAGCCAATTGGCAAAGCCTTCAATTCTCTCAGAGTATCCATATTCCAGGAGAGTTCCGGTTGTCTGAGCAAGTCCGGTTGAAGAAGAAGTTGCAATTGGAGTCCCTGCTGTTAGAGGAGTAGATGCAACAGATGTATCCTGGATGTATGAGAGTTTGAATTTCTGTCCTTCTCCCTCAGAAATTATCTCAACACTTCCCCAGGACTTTGCCATGAACTGATTCCAGAAGGTAAGCAAGGGGAGATCCATCTCAAGAGCTGGAACCCATTTTTCAGGAATAAGGACAGATCCACCACCAGTTGTGCTAAACCTGTCAGAGTTAGTATAAGCCATTAGATATCCCCTTTCGTTGACTTATGTA
>JAGLZG010000157.1 GCA_023131705.1 Nanobdellota archaeon | reverse complement strand
GCAGGAATGTTTTAGGGCATAAACACCCAAGACATGATCACTAAAGATGAAAAAAGAATTAATTAAAATGGTAAAACACCTTGAACCTTTGATAATAATAGGAAAGAACGGCATTACAGACAACACAATAGAGAATATAAAAAAAGCCCTTGAAAAGAGAAAATTAATTAAAGTTAAAATGCTGAAAAGCTTTATAAAAGACAAAAACAGGAAAGAAATAGCAGGAATGATTGCTGATAAAACAAATTCAAGAGTCATACAGCAGGTTGGCTTTGTTTTTGTGATAAAAAAAAGAGGAATGATATGAAAAAAATAAAAATAATAATCAACAATAAAAAGTGGGAATCAGAGCTGAATGAAACAAATACTGCTAATGATATCTATGATGAGCTTCCACTAGAGGCATTAATAAAAAGATGGGGGGATGAAATATACTTTGGAATCCCCCTGCACATGGAGCTGGATGAAACAGCCACACAAATAGTCAATAAAGGCGATATAGCATTCTGGCCAGAGGATGACTGCTTTTGCATATTTTTTGGAGCAACTCCAATAAGCTCAGAAAACGAGATAAAAGCTGCTTCAAAAGTAAACATAATAGGAAAAATAACAAAAGGAAGTTTAGAGGATTTTAAAAAAGTTGAAGATAATGAAAAGGTTAGGTTAGAAAAAGGCAATTAGAAATGGCAGAAGAAAAAAAAGAAGAGGAATATAGTGCACTAATGGATTTTGATAAAGAAGCCTATTTCAAAAAATACAAAAAGGATATAGTGGAAATGGAACAAAACCAGTATGTTGAAACTGATTACCCCAAAACAAAACATCGTTACAGGGTTGTTTTTGAATCATACAAATCATCCATAGAAGAGCACTATTTCTGGATCTTATCGCAGATAAGAGAATTTGGTTTTCCAGTTGTAGAAAAGATAATAGATACATTTGCAGCTGCTGAGCATTCTGCTTTCTGGGGGCAGGCATCCACAAGGCTTGGTGTTCAGCAGGACAAAGTAAGCCAATACCTAGCAACAATTGGAAAGATGATAAAGGACATGTTCCAGCTGGTAAGAGAACTTAGAATATTGGATGAAAGGCTGCACTATTATGAAGACAGCTATGACAAAGAAAGCAAAAGCAGGGAAAGCGCTGAGATCACACTAAAGGGAATCTATATTGATATGGCAGAAGGTGGCAGTAAAAATCCTTCATCTGTCTATGGAATGGCCCGTGAGCTTCAATTCACCACATTGCCTGATCTATTTTTCAGTGTACATCCCTTAAAATCAACAGATGTAGACGAAGAAGTTAATAAGCTCCAATTCAACAAAAAAGTAAGAGAAGTTCTAAAAAGAAAATTAAGAACCTTTTTAGAGTGGAAAGAACATACCTATAAAGAACTAAAAACAAGAAGAGGATTTACTTTAAAATATACAAGACAGCACTATGATGTTATACATATGTATCTCAGCTGGATAAGGCCTTATTTGAGGAACATTTCAAGACTGCAGTCAGAGGTGATGGAAGAAAAGAAACTAACAACCCCTGATTTAGTATCTGCTTTTGAAGGGAGCCTTGTTGAGATAGAGTTTCTGGCAAGGGCAATGCCTGAAAAAAATAAAGAATACTATTCATGCATACTGGCAAATTTCCTTTATAGAACAAGGCCAACAATGTCTTATCAGCAGGAAGGGTATAGGCATCAGGGTCCATTGCATGTTGGAAGAACAGATATAACAATGAGGGCATATGCCTGGAAAAAAGAGGATATTGAGGCTTATAAAAACATGAGGGCAGCAGAAGACTTTGAGATGATTGGGAAGATAGACAGGTCTGTTAAGGATGCAATGGAAGGCCTGGGCGAGGAACTGCAAAAATATCTTGAAGAGGCAGGAGAAACTTTGCTGTTGAAAAAAGAGAAAAAACCAGAAAAAGAGGAAAAGGAAAGTCCTTCTGTTGTAAAAAAATTTTTTGGTGAATTCATAAGCATTAAACCAAAAAAAGAAGCGCCAAAGAAAAAACCAAAAGTTGATGTTATTAAAAAAGAGAATGAGATAAAGGCTGCTGAATCAACAGCAATAAAAATAATGTGGGTAACATACAAGAATTATAAAAAAGCCCATAGACTACTTGCGTGGTAAAAGTGTTTAACAAAGTTTTAAAACACCTTTTTAATAAAATAGTGGTGCACAACCAACTAAACATATACTAATGGCAGGAGAAGAAAAATTTAAGGAATTAAAGAAACTTTCCCCAGAAGAAAGGATAAAAAGATTAAAAGAGCTTGAAGAAAAAGATAAAGAAGAAATAAAAAAAGCTCATGAGCTGATAAGAGATAGTGAAGAAGAGATAGATATTCAGGAAAGAACAAAAAGAATGCGGCTTCCAAAGCAGGAAGAAGTTGAGATTACAAAATTATTCAAGCCAGATGAAGGAGAAAGCCTGGAAGAGACTGTTGAAAAAGAAAAACCAAGAGTAAGTGAAGAAGAGATAAGAAAACAAAGGGAGTATCTAAGAGAGATTCCAACCCAAAAGATAGAGCAAAGGGCAGAATACCTTCAAAACAGAGTACAGGAAACAGGATATGTAAGCAATGAGCAGAGAAGAGAAATATCTTCAATGTATGAAACAATAAAAGAAAGAGAAGAAGCAAGAAAACAAGGCGAATATAAATCAGCAACACGAAATATAGATGAGCAGTTAAGTATGACAAAAAGGATATTAGGCAATATTTATCAGAGGTAAAATGGTAGTTTTCCAAACAGCATACAGTACCCCTATGGACAGGGAATATACAGGCAACCATGTTGCAGATGTAAAACCATCTGCTAACATAGAAGAACCTGTTTTTCCTGTTAATGAGATTGGACAGACAGTAACAGAAGGAAGGCAGTTTGGAACATTTATTCAGACAGCAACAGCTGCTATAAGGACAGGTGCAGGAAAAATAGAACTTCAGCCAGGAGTGGGTGGTGGTGAAGAGGCTGCTGGTATGGAAAACTATGGAAAAGATGCAAGAGAGACTTTAAGAGAAGTAGCAAAGGTTAATGAAGTTACATTCACATCTGTCCATACACCTGCTGGATCTGTTGCTAATTTATCTGGCTTTAATCCCCAGCAAGGCTCATTCAGCGATGAATTCAGGAAAAAAGAATTAGATGAAGTAAAATCAGCCATAAAATTTGCTGCAGAAGCTGCTCAAGGCGGTGCTGTTGTTGTCCACACAGGAGAATTCCAAAGAACAATGTTTGATGCACCCTGGAACAAGGATAAAAAGTTTACTGCTTATGAAGAAGAAGAGGAAAAAGCAGTCAAGCATCTTGTTGATAAAAGAACAGGAAATGTTATTGGAGAGATAAGACTTAATCAGGTTGTTCCATGGACCAAGTGGAACAAAGCAGAAAGTGATTATACAGATTCAAAAGACCAGCATGTGGGAAAAGGAGATTATATTGATTATGAAAATAATAAAGTTGGACGTTCAGAAAGGGTTCCTGAATTCAATAAAGAAACAGGTACATTTGAAGTTGAAGAAGCAAGATGGGACACATTTGTAAAAGAAGCAGAAGAGTTGAACAAAGAAAAAGGGGTTAAACCTGGTGATGTAAACTATGTGACTCCACAAGAAGCTTTTCTATATGCAACAACAGAAACCCAGGAAAAGATTGCAAAAGGTTATGCTATGAATTATGGATACAGGGCTAAATATTTTTTTGAAGACCTTAAAAAACTAAAAAAAGCAAAAGAATTCTATGAAAAACTTGAAAAATCAATACCAGAAGAAGAAAGATGGAAAATTATGATACAAGATGAAGGATTGCAAGGAATGAGGATAGCTCCAGGTCTTATTCCAAACGAAACAAAAAACCCAACAGAAGTGTTAGATAAGGCTATAAGGGAGGCAAATGAACAGATAGAACAAAGTAGAGATATGGTAACAGGGCAGATGCAGCAGGCATTGCAGCAAAAAATACAAAGAGAAAACGTAACAACAACAGAAAAATATGCTAAACAAAAAACAATGCAGGGCTATGCAGAAGCAGGTATAGAATCTATGAGACAGACAAAATACAACCCTTATGCAAAAAGAGATATTTTTGTTGCTCCTGAAAATATATTCCCTGAAATGGGTTATGGTTCTCACCCAGAAGAATTGATTGAATTAGTAAAAACCGCGAGAAAAGCCATGGTTGAAAGGCTTACTGAAAAAGAGATAGAAAAATCAAGTGGAAGAATAGATTCAAAGACTGGTGAGGAAGTTATGACAAAAGTAAATAATCCTTTTTATGAAGGTATTAGCAAAGAGCAAGCTAAAAAACTTGCAGAACGCCACATAAAAGCTACACTTGATACTCAGCACATGGGGATGTGGTTTAACAACTTTAAACCATTAAAAGGAGAAACAACAGAGAAAAGGAGAGAGAGATTCAATGGCTGGTTTATGGATGAAGTTAAAAAGATGGAAAAAGATAATATAATTGGCAACATCCATATTGTTGACAGTATTGGAGGCAGTCATCAGCATCTTCCAGCAGGACAGGGAGATTTGCCAGTTGTAGAAGCAATAAAATACCTTAAAAGCAAAGGTTATGATGGTTATATGAATTCTGAAGCTCATGGCGAGGAAAGGTTTGGAGCAGGAAGAATCATGGTAGAAACCTGGAGGGCATTCGGTTCTCCAATCTCAGGCTCTGGTTATGGCCCTCCAGGCACAGGTTTTGGCCCTTCATGGGGGAGTGTTCAGCACGGATACTTTGGAAGAACATACCCTCCTAATTTCATCTTTGGAGCATATTCCCCATCAAATGAATGGACACTCTGGAGCGAAGTTCCTATGGAGTAAATTAAATACCAGCAGCATACTTTATCCTTATTAAAGCATTATTAAATAACTTCCAATACTTGAATCTTTCTCTCATCTCTGGTTTTATTGATGTTGTTGATAAATGCAATAAATCAAAAACAATCTTTTCCTGTATTATCTTGTCAACATCTTTAATGCTGATTGTTTCATCAGATGAAAAACTTGGCTTTTTATCTTTCTGCTCATAGTTAGTGCAATCATATTCAATAGCAAGAGGTTCTGTTACCTTTCCATAACCCAGCTTTGAATAATCAAGACCACTTTTTTCTTCAATAAGATTATACATGATTCTTTTTTCATCTGAAAAAGGCTCAAAATCCATGACTGCCTTTGATTCAATGCCCTCTTCAATAATCTCACCAACAGCATCGCTTATCTCTCTTTTATTATCTCTTATCTCCTTTATCTCTTTAACTTCCCTTATATTGTCATCTCTGACTTTCTCATTCAATAATCCATTACCATCAAGAATCTCAGAAACCCCACCTAAAAAAGAACTGGATTCTAATGGGTTTTCCATGAAAAGCAGTTTTTCCATAATCAATGCAAAACATATAAATAGTATATAAATGTTTTTAACAAGATGATAAAACAATTTAATCTAATCAAACAAGAGTATGATAATTTCTACAAAAGCCTGCTAAGACAAGGAAAGGTTCCTGTAAGAGATACAGAAAAAGGCATTTGGGGGACTGCAATAGCAGACAATGTTTTTAATTTCTTTAAAAAAATAAGATTAAGCAAATACAAAAAATTTATTGACTTGGGTTCTGGAGATGGGAAGGTTGTTTTAATTGCCTCCTTGTTTACAGATGCAACAGGCATAGAGTTTGATAAGGAATTGCATAAAAAAGCCCTGGAAATAAAAAACAAACTAAAACTCAAGGCAAAATTCATGAAAGAAGATTACCTGAAAGTTGATTTAAGCAAATATGATATTATATTTATTAACCCTGACAAAGGATTCCATAAAGGTGTGGAAGATAAACTGTTGAAAGAGCTAAAAGGTAAACTATTTGTTTATAATAATATTTTTTTACCAAGATTTCTTAAGAAAGGTAAAAGTTACTGGTTTGATGAGACTCCTGTGATTAGTTATACTAGAACATAAAGGGTGACCACAAATCAATAAATGTAGTCACCTTTTGAGTTGTTTTATTCAGAATTTACGCATTAAAAACGAAAGATTTATATATAAGTATACCAGTACACCAAGTATACTAAGTAGAAAAGGTAGAAAATAAAAAAATTGGGAAAAAGAAATAATGGAATCAACAGATAGAACAAAAATACTAAATGAAAAACTAGAAAACCTAAAAAAATGGCATTTAGAGAGAGATAGAACCAAAACTATCAAAGTAGGTATAAGAACATGGGATAATTTGAAGAGTTTGAAACAAGAAAATGAAACTTTCAATGATGTTATCAAAGAGCTTTTAATGGAAAGAACTAGGGCTATTGGTGATGAAAATATCAAAGCAATAAGATACCAACGAAAGATTAATTTTTTTGATTTTCCAATTAATAACAAAGATGTTGGGTTTGAAGTTGAATATAATGATGTAAAAGGTCAAAAATCAGATTTTGTATTAGACTTAAAGATAAAAAAAGTTTTTTTTGGTAAAAAAAGTATATCTACATCTGAATTTTTTGGAATTGATAATGTACATAAACATTACTCTAATTTTTTCTTAGCACTTTATATGGGGTTAGTAAAATTAGCTCTGGGTGTTGAATTTAAACTTAATCTTAATCTTAAGGATGTACAAAATTTACAAAATTTTTTTAATTTGGTTTTATGGAGAAAATTATATTATGACTATAGTTTAAGTGAAGAATCTTTCAAAGAAGATATTGAGGAACCTTTGAGGTTGAACGAAGAAGAGAAACCTTCAGAGGAGTGGAGAGAAAGAATTGAAAACTCAATAATTGAAAAATTAATGAAGGAAAAGAGAAA
>JAGLZG010000156.1 GCA_023131705.1 Nanobdellota archaeon | reverse complement strand
TTAATTTATTGATATGAAGAAAGAATATTATATCCTAATTGCTATATTTTTAATAGTATTTGGCACAAGGCTGCATTTTGCATTCCAGACACCACATTTTAGCTCTGATGATTCTTATTATACTGTAAGGCAGATCAATCATATAACTAAAACAGGCTTACCAATAACAAATGACAGTTTAAGTTATAGCGGAAAAACACTTTCGCTGCCCCCTTTATTCTACTATATTTTAGCGGTATTTAACTTAATTTTTAATATAGAATTTGTAGCCAAGTTTTTTCCAAACCTTTTTGCATCCTCTGTTGTTTTTGTGGTTTATCTCATCTCAAAAGAGCTTACAAATAACAAGAGAGGAGCATTACTAGCTGCATTCGCAGCAGGATTTATACCTGTTTTTTTTAGCAAGACACTAAACAGCGCTTCTGTTTTTAGCTTAGTAGCTCCTATTATGTTTTTTTCTTTATACTGCATGCTCAGGATAAATGAAGATAAAAGATTTGTATCTTATTTTATAATGTCTTTGTTAATACTAAGGTTAACAACGCCTTTTGCCGCTATTTTGATAATAACCTTGCTTATCTACCTGTTGTTTATAACACTGGAGAATATTAAACCAACAAGGGCAGAGCTTGAATTAATACTATTTTCAACATTTATGATATTGTGGACATTATTCTTAAATTTTAAGAAGGCCCTATTAAAGCATGGAATAGCAGCTATATGGCAAAATATTCCTAAACAGGTACTAAGCCAGTACTTTAGCCAAATAAATATTGTAACAGCAATATACTTTATTGGTATTATACCCTTTATTTTTGGGATATATGTGATATACAGATATATTTTTAGAGAAAAAAACAGGAAGATGTACCTGATAATAAGTTTTGCTTTTCTAATATCCATTATGCTATGGCTAAGGTTAATAGAAGTAGAGATTGGCATGATATTTTTAGGAATTGTGCTGGTGTTATTATTTTCACAGTCTTATAAATTGCTCTTTTTGTATATAAACAAAACAAAGATAGCCAGGTACAAAAGTGTTTTTCCAATTTTGTTGTTTATTTTATTGTTTTTAACATCTGTTTTACCTTCTATTACAATGGCATCAAAAGAGATAAAAAATGCTTATTCACAGGAGGAGATAGACGCTTTTTTATGGATAAAGGAAAATACAAATGAGAATGATGTTATAGTTTCCGGATTAGAGGAAGGCAATCTGGTGGCAACAATTGCAAACAGAAAGAATGTTATGGACTCAAACTTTATGTTTGTTGATAATATAAACCAGAGATTATATGATTTAGATACTATATACAAAACACCATCAGAAACAGTTGCTATTGCATTGCTGAATAAATATAATATCAGTTATATATACCTCTCTGAAAGAACTAAACATAACTATAATATAGGAAAACCAGATTATATTGGCGAGAGATGCTTTAAAAGTGTTTTCAGCAACAGCAAGGTTGAGATTTACAAGTCATTGTGCATATTAGAACAAAAATGAAATTAAAGAACTACATAACTGAAAAAAAGGCAATTCTTTTTATTATTTTATTAGCTGTGATTATTTTATCAATAATTCCAGTTATAAGGTTTTTAAGATATGATTCAATGCCAATAGGAGACAAACCCTATTATGATGCCAGAATTTCAGAGCATATACTTGAGAAAGGAATGCCACAACACGATAGCATGATTTATGGCGGCAGAGATTATCTATTTAATCCATATCATTTTATTTTAGCAGGATTTTCTTATATTTTTGGGATTAGCTTCTCATTGATTCTGCTGCCATTTTTAACAGGATTATTATCTGCAATATTATTTTATCTGCTGCTGAAAAAATTAAAAGTAAAGCTGGAAAAAAGATTTTTAGTTTCTATAATATTGATATTATCCCCTGTTTTTATCTATATTTTTAGTGTATCAAACAGGCACTGTGCATCTGTATTCTTAATATTGCTTGGATTTTATTTGTTTTTAAAGAAAGGAAAAGTATTTTTTATCTTATCACTGATAATATTCCTCTTATTACCTTTTTTTAACTTTTTAAACAGCATTGTAGTTGTTTTATTGCTATTTGCTATTTCTAAGATAAACAAAGAGAGGTCAAAACAAATAAAAATCATTATTGCTTTAATTTTAATTATATCTGTCTTTTATTACACCCCCTTATATTTTAAACCAGGGTTATTTGAAAAACCGTTTGCCGGAATAAATGAAATGACTTATTTTGCGTCTGATTTAGGGGGTTTGATGGGCTTTAGCATATTTGCAATTGTTTTGGCATTGATTGGAATAGGTATTACATGGAAATACAAGAAAGAATTAGCAATTGTTTATTTAATTATGATATTACTTTTTTTAACAGGGTTTTATCTTGATTATGCTAATATATATCTTAATTTTTTTATTGCTTTTTTTGCAGGAATAGCATTTTTAAAGGTGATAGAGATGAGATGGCAGATAAAACTTATAAGAAATTTAACTTTATTATTATTGATATATGGTATTCTTTTTTCTGTAACATCTTATGTAAACAGGGTTGTTATATCAGATCCTAATGATGCTGTTTTTGATGCCCTGGATTTTCTAGATGAAAATTCTAATAAAGATTCTATTGTTTTTTCTCATTATACCAGGGGATTCTGGATAGAATACAAGGCAAAAAGACAAGTTGTTATGGACAGCTTGTTTGATTATTATAATGCAAAGCAAAGGTTTGCTGATTCAAATAATATATTCTGTTCAAGGGATTTAGAAAAGACAAAGAGTTTATTGAATAAGTATAATGTTGATTATATCTTTGTTGACAGCACAATGAAAAAAGGCATGGTGTGGGAAAGGGAATCCGGGTTATGGTATTTGTTCAGGAACAAAGAAACATTTAATAATATCTATGATAAAAAAGGAGTAGAGGTTTGGGAATATCTAGGTTAAGATGATAAGGATTATAATCATGACAGCATATTTTATTTCTTTGTATTTTATAATCTTCTGGCTTTTGGTTTTATTGGAAAAAGGAACCAAGGCAGTTACTAAAAAGCTGAAAGATTTTCCTTTTGTTTCTGTGTGCATTCCTGCTTATAATGAAGAAGATAATATAGTAGAGACAATAGAATCTGTTTTAGGCTTGGATTATCCAAAGGAGAAGATAGAGCTTATAATAGTAAATGATGGCAGCAAGGACAATACTAAGACAGAGGTTGAAAGGATAATCAGGCAGCATAAAGACAGGAATATCATCTTATTGAACCAAAAAAATAAGGGAAAAGGGGCTGCTATGAACAATGGATTGAGAAAAGCAAAAGGAGATTTTTTCATAACATTGGATGCAGATTCTGTTGTTGATAAAAAAGCCCTTAAGGTTTTGCTTCCTCATTTTCATAGCGAGAATGTTGCGGCTGTTTTGCCTATGATAAAAGTACAGCATAAATCAACTATTATGAGAAAGATACAGCACTGTGAATATCTTATAAACTTTTTTTATAAAAGATTGATGAGCCATTTAAATTGCGTTCATGTTACACCAGGCCCTTTTTCAGTTTACAGAAGAAAAGTAATTGTTGGGTTGGGCGGTTTTGATGAACACAACCTTGTAGAAGATTTAGAGATGGCAGTAAGGATACAAAGAGCTAATTACGAGATTGTCCAGGTTTTGGATACAGATATTCTTACAAAAGCACCAGCAACATTTAAGCAGTTTTATAAGCAGAGAAACAGGTGGTACAAGGGAAGCCTGATAAATGTTTTTAATTACAGAAAGATGATTTTTAATAAGGACTATGGGGATTTGGGGATTATGCAGCTGCCTATGATATTCATATCTGCTTTTATATCAATCACGCTATTTTTTATATTAATTTTATGGATGTTTTTAAAGCCATTGATAAATAAGATATATACATTAAGTTTTATAAACTTTGATGTTGCACCTTTAGTAAGGAGGGGCATTAAGAACTATACATTCCTTAATATTAATTTTGCACCAATGTTTTATGGCATTGTTATATTGGTATTGGGGTTTATTTTTTTAGTAATGGCGCACCACAAAGCGGGTGAAAGAGTAAGACACAATAAAAAAACCATATTTTTTTATATAAGTATATATCCTATGATGATGGCAGTTATATGGATGGGTGTTATAGCTGATTTGGTGAGAGGTAAGATACAAAAATGGTAATCATTTTGCTGGCGCAAAATAATCAGAACCTCCCCACTAGTAATATTCAACGAGAGTGTCCCACCCCGACAGAGTAAAGGATGGCGCACAACTAACTAAATAAATGGTGGTAAAATGGCAGAAGGAACTTATGAAAGGAAAATAAGCAAAAAAAGATTTTTTTTAGCGTTTGTTTTAACATCTTTTATATTTATTATAGGCATGTTAGTAGGATTTACACTGACAGAAGGGAGAACAGGGTATCTGGAGGATATTGCATATAAACAAAAACTTGACTATGAAAGCCTGCAGCTGCAGTCTTTATACCTTGATATAAGCGCCAGTAATGCAAGCTGCTCTGTTTTTAATAATATTCTTGAAACAAGCCTGAATGATGTAGGTTCTGCACAGGCAAAAGTTGATTTGTATATGAAAGAATCAAGCAAAGAAAGTTATACAACAATAAAAAGGGATTATATTTTAGCACAGATGAGATATTGGCTGTTAAATAAAAAAACAGCAGAATACTGCAAAAAAGAGCATGTTTCCCTGTTGTATTTTTATTCTAATGATAAGTGTGTTGAATGCGGCGCTCAAGGAACTATTTTAAGCTATCTTAAAGAAAAATTAAAAGATAAACTGCTTGTATTTTCATTGGATGTTGATTTTAAGAATGAGCCAATGATTGGATTATTAAGAAAAACCTATAATATAACAAAAGTCCCAAGCATAGTTATAGAAGAAAAGGTATTTGGCGGGTTAATAGATAAAGAAAATTTAGTTGA
>JAGLZG010000155.1 GCA_023131705.1 Nanobdellota archaeon | reverse complement strand
GGAGGTGGTTTTACTATAAACGAGGACAAGATAGACTCTTCTTTGCTTGAAAACTTTACATTTAGGACTCCAACTTCTTCACATGGTTCAGGTTCTGCCATTAAAATAGTAGGGTTTATTCCTTCTATAATGGGGGATTTAATGATTACACCTAAGAACTTTATTGCTCAAATGGGGCAAGATTTTGATATTGATAAATTAACAACATATCAATACTACCATGCTAAAGATAAAGATGGAAAGATTGCTAGAATCAGTGAATGGAACAAAGAGCAAGCCCTTATTCAGTATAGAAAAGCACTTGAGGATTTAAAGTCAAAAGGTTCTCTTACTAAAAAAGAAAGGGGAGATATTATTGCAGGTATAGATGCCCTGTTATCAGACACAACAGGACTTGGAGGAGGAATAAGTAATGACTTTTTCTTAGACATCCTTGAGTTAGAAGAATTTGATATTGAAGAGCAAATGAGGAAAGTTGCTGAGAATTTTGATATGAAGTTAGCTAAAAATAAATTTATTGAGATACACAATAAAGTTTATAATAGTACTAATTCTGAGGTACAGAGGAAAATTAACAAAGTTCTTTCTATGGAAGTTGCTGAGAAGCAAGCAGAGGGAATAGATGAGATTAACACTCAAAACAGTACTGCAGGAGTAAATTTATATTCTCCGAATTACCAGATGAATAAGTTAATTTCTGGTTCTACAGGTAATACTGCTATTGGTATTTATGCTAAAGGGGTGACTTTTAATTCTTTAGTTCAACAATCTGATGTACCATTAAACCTTATAAAACAAGGGAAAGAGGGCAAAAGTATTTCAAAAGAGGTAAGAATAGGTAACATAGTTTCTAAGGGAACATTTGGGTTGACTACTACTATAAGTAAGACTACTGCTAATGAAATAGAAAAACAGTTGGCAAGAACTATTACAGAAGCAATGGATGAAAAGGTAAATACTGCTACTGATAATGAGAAAGCTCAAATATTGGGGAGAGTGGGAATTACTCACATTGATTCTGTGGCTGTAGATAATCTATTATCTTTGCTAGGAGTGGATTTAGAAATTAACACTATTTCTGAAAAAGAGTATGACCCAAATAATAAATTTCATAAAAAGGCAATTATAGATGGGAAACCAGTATGGTATTCTCAATATTCTATACCTTATTTACTACATTCTCAACCTATTATAAAAGAGTATTTTAGACAATTAAAGGATAGTAAATCTATTATTAATGAGTTTGATGTTGAAGCAGAAGACAAAATAATAAAATCTTTGATAGGAGATTATAAAACTACTGCCAAAACTTATGAGGCTGCTCAAAGTAAAATGACAGGAGAACTCCTTGTAGGGAATATTAAGTCAGGTATTTTAAATGATGATGTACAGAGAGAAATTCTTTTACTATATACAGACCTTATCAAAGATGCTAAAAAAGTAAAGGAGTTAAATCAAATCGTTGACCTCTCCAACTTAGGTAAATCTATGTGGGAGTTAAAAGATAAAATTGAAAAGCTTCAAGATTTACAAAATCCTGATGGGACTTTTAATGAAATGTTTGACAATCCTTTATCACTTTTAGGTGCTATGGAACAAGGGAACTTTGTGGCTAAAACTAATCAAGGAGTTATGGTGAGCAATGCTTTAGAGTTAGGGAGAAACTTGTTTTTTGAGAAGGGTGCAAACCTTTACCCTTACTATGATGAGTACCTTGAAGAAGTTGTAACTAGTATAGTTAAAAATTCAAATTTTTCTGGTAAAGAAGTTGATTTTAAAGAAACTATTTTTCAAGAGATTAAAAAATATATTACTACTAATTCTAAAGACAATATATTTACTACCAATCCTACTATAGCAAGGAATGAGATTTTCTTTTCAAGAGATGGGAAGGAGTCTTTAAGTAAGTACATGGCAAAAATCTTCAATGCAGAAGATTCTAGTCCTTTGGTAAAACAGAATGTACTTCTTAGTGCTCTGTCTTATACTGTTGGGAACAATGGAAAACCTGATATTATTAAGTTTGACAATACAGAGGGGGCAAATGTTACAGAAGAGGATTTCTATATTGCATTTAAAGAATTGTTGGTAAATGATATAGCTCTTCCAGATAGAAATGGGAAGCCTTATACTACTAAAAAAATGGCTCAAGAGTTGATTGCTTATTCTCATTTATCAGGGGGTATTGTAAGTGGTGCTATTGAGTTTCATAAGTTTATTCCTATTGAATATTATGAAGATTTAAGGGTGGATGCTAAAACTAAATCAGGTAAAACTGTAAATGTGAGCACCCTTAAAATGTTACAGAGATATGATACAAAAATCAACAATTGGAGAACTTCAGGAGTGTTAGACACTTTTGAGGTACAGTTTTTCCAAAATAATCCTGGTAATGCTGTTCAATTTGATAAAAAGTTTTCTAATAAACATTTGGCTTTTGAATCAAATTCTATGAGTATTAATGTGG
>JAGLZG010000154.1 GCA_023131705.1 Nanobdellota archaeon | reverse complement strand
AAAAAAAATTCTAAACCTGTTTGGAGAGCAAAGATTCGGGACAAACAATAAAGAGGTAGGGAAAGCAATAATAAAAAAAGACTTTAAAAAAGCTGTAAAACTATTAAAACTATCTCCAAAAGGCAATGATTTTATTGGTGCATTAAGAACAATTCCAAAAAAGATTCTAAAACTATACATTCACTCCTACCAATCCCACTTATGGAACAAATTAGCTGAAGAAAAAAGAAATTCTTTAGAAAATAAAAAAATACAAATTATAGGGTTTGCAACAAAACAAACCAAGGAGATAAATGATATACTAAAAAAAGAGGGAATAACACAAAGAGATTTCATAATAAGGCAGATTCCAGAACTAAGTTCAGAAGGTGCTGAAAGAGATTTATTTGCAGAAATTCAGGATTTAGATGTTAAGAAAGTGGATAAAGGTTATATCCTAAAATTTAAATTAAAAAAAGGAAGCTATGCAACAGAGGTTGTTAAGCAGATTTTCTCGTAGAATCTAATCTCTCAACTAAATTTTTAATAATGCTGTCTATGTCCTCGCTGTTTGCATCAACAACTATGAGATTTCCCCCTTCTTTATAATAATCAATTAAAGGAGATGTTTGTTTTTTATAGACTTCCAGCCTTTTTTTAATAGCCTCTGGCTTGTCATCATCTCTCTGGTAAATCTCTCCGCCGCATTTATCACAGACACCTTCTGTTTTAGGAGGTATATTCTTAACATGGAATATTGCACCGCATTTCCTGCATATCCTTCTTCCGCTTAATCTCTGTATTATAACATCATCTCTTGCAGCAAAATTAACAGCAATATCAACTTTAGAAAATTCTTTTAATGCCTCTGCCTGGGCTATTGTTCTTGGAAACCCGTCTAATATATAGCCATCTTTAACATCATCCTGTGACAGCCTGTCTTTTACCATATTTATTGTGACTTCATCAGGAACAAGCTGGCCTTTATCCATATAACCTTTAGCTTCTTTTCCTAAGAGAGTATTATTTTTTATATTCCCCCTGAAAATATCTCCTGTAGAAATATGGGGAATACTGTATTTTTCCTTTACCCTGCTTGTATATGTTCCTTTTCCAACACCCGGTGCTCCTAAAAATATTATGTTCATTTATATCAAACCCGTTATAATTAAAAAGCCTCTGAGGGGAATTGCACCCCCGACCTGCAGATTGCTTGTTAAAAAGTACAAGTCTGCCGCAATAGCTACTATGCTACAGAGGCATATATCTTAGAATTAATATAGCATTTAAAAACCTTTTCTTTCTTTTTACAGGGCTGGAAAACTGGAAGCTGGCTTTGTCCATGCCACATCACTGTATCTGTACAGGTTTAAGAAAGACTTAATCTGGCTTTGCAGGTGATTGACATCTGCAATTACATTTGCGTGATACCTGTCTGTATATGATTTAAACACATATTTATTGAATAGTGTCCTTAAAAAATAAAACAATGGCTTTCCTTCCCACCTGTGCTCATAATCTGTTTCAACATAACCGTCAAAAACAAAATCAACCTTCCCCTGGTTAAGCTTTACCTTGACCTTGTCCCTTTCTACTTCCACTTCCTTGACATCAGTCATAATAACCCTTAATTTTATTACATTCTTTGCATAATCAGTTATTTTTTTCCATGGCTCTATTTCCCACTCTATAAACTTTCCACCTTCAGTTACTTTCTCAGCCATCCTTTTCTCTCTTTTATCATACCCTTTTTCTCTTAACCAGCCGTCTATAAGCTTATAGAGCTCACTAACATCAAACAATCCTTCATAACTCATCCGCATCTTGTCAATTACAACTTCTCTTTCAGCCATTCAAATCACCATATGTTATATATTTAATTGGTTCTGCACCCACATATACTTTGTAGGGGTGGGACACTCTGGCCCACAAGAGCGAAGCGAGTGTGACGCTTCTTCTGTTGTGAATCCCTAGTGGGGAGGCTTCAAGTGCTTAGCTTTGCTAAGCACCTACCATATATCATAATATGCATTTCCTTTTGATTCCATATCAAGATATTCTTTTGTAATAGTGTGTAATTTATAAACCCTGTAATAAAGTTCATCCCACCAGTTTGAAAGCACTTTTTCTTCCTGTAATACAAACTTATTATACACATCAAATAAAAACTTTCCGAATTTGCTTTGTCCAAACCTTTTTGTATAATCCAACTCTACATCACCATTAAACTCAATCCATACTCTGCATTTAGTTAATTTTACCTTTTTACCTTCTTTTATAACCTCTATATTCTTGATGTCATATATATGAAAAAAAACTTTTATATGGAATTTTACATAATCATTAACCTTTCTCCAGCCTGTCCACCCAATCTCTTCCTCTTTTCCAGCAGCTGTTCCTGGCTTGTGTTTATATAATGTCTCTTCAAAATAATATTTGTTGTCATAAAACCACCTTTGCATTACCTTGTACAACCCATCCATGTCAAATATACCTACTTTTTTAATTGTTGGTACTACTGTTTCTCCACCAGGCTGTAATGATAATCTAGTAGGAAATGGCATAATTAAACAACCTCTCCAATTCCTTTTTCAGGCCAGAACTTCTGCAATTCCTGCTCTGGCAGGTATGTTTTTAACTGAAGATAGGTTTTTATTGCCTCCTGCAGCCTATAAGCCTCCCTATAAAGTTCGTGTTTATGCATCTCAAGATCCTTTTTAAATAATCTCTTATGAAACATATCATTAAAATGCTTTAAAAAACTATTATCCCTCCATCCTTTTCCATCTTCATGCATATAATCCATCTCAAGGCTCGCATTGACAACAACCTCTACCTCTCCTTTATTTGTTTTATACTTCTGTCCCTGGTGCATTATCTCTGTTTCTTCTAATAATATAACATGAAAATATATATCCATAAGATACCTGTAATATTTATTATCCTGGGGGACCTTTTTCATCCTCCACCATATCCATATCTCATTCCCGCTTTTTTGCGTCTCTCTATGCAGATAAAATGTTTCTGGAAAATCCTCATCAACCCTGGTTGCATAACCTTCCTCAACCATCCACTCATGCATCATAACATAAAGATTCTTAAGATGAAAGACATCCCTGTGCTTTATCCTGAACTTAGCAGCAGGCAAAACCTCTCTTTCCGAATAAACATGTTCAATATCTACCATAATCACTTCTTAGTTTCTTTTATTTATAAAATTATCGTTTAAAACATTTTATTCCACTAATCTGTGATTGGTGGTTGAA
>JAGLZG010000153.1 GCA_023131705.1 Nanobdellota archaeon | reverse complement strand
GGAGGAAAAGAATTTTATATAGAACCAGATAAATATTAAGAAAATTATGGGAGATTTAAAAACAATTTCAGTAGAGAAAGAGAGTTCTTCAGGGGAGAAGATACCAAGTGGTGCAGAAATCCTTTCAAAAGAAAGTAGAGTAAGGGTTAGAAAAATTGAAAATGGTTATATTATTGTCAAGAACTCTGATGTAAAGTACCAAGAAGAAGGTGGTAACACTGGGTGGGCTTACATTACTAAAGAGTATTTCAGTAAAACAGACCCTTTAGAAATTAAAATAAAAGACAAAAATCTTGCAGACAGTTTCAAAGACTAATGGTTTTTAAAGGGGGTTGATAAATAGTTAATATTAAATTTAAAACTTATGAAAGAACTAAATTATACTACTGTAAACAGAATTTTTTCTAAGTTAAGTAGGGATTTAAAGATAGATGATTTTTCAGAGTCTGATGTAGTTGAGTGGACAGGAGAAGCTTTAGAGGCTATTGATGCTGTAACTATGTTGGAGGAATGTGTAGAATTTTGTGAGGTTAAAAACCACATGGTAGAGTTGCCTAAATTTGTCAGGTCTGTTATTATGATTGCAGAGCATGATGGAGATTATAAGGAGACCACTCCTGCCAAACTTGTAGAGAGTATATGTGAGGCTAGTACTTCTTATGAAAATGATTGTACTTGTGACACAGTTACAGAAAAATATATACCTGTTGACAAGACAGGCTATCCTATTTTTGATGAAGATGTATATGAATGGCAACCAAATATCAATGTACAAGCAGAATATGTAAATTGGTCTTCTTGTGATGCCTTTAAAAACACATGGACACCAGTAAGATTAGCTAATCATGCTTTCTTCAACAGCATAGTATGTGAGGAAAAGGATTCAGATTCTCTTTATTCAAACTCCAGGAGTGAATACACAATTATTGGTGGGAAAGGAGTTAGGTTTTCCTTTAAGACAGGATATGTGGCTATTGCCTACAACAGACAAAAGTTAGATGAAAATCAATATCCAATGATTCCTGACCATTTTGCTTACATTACTGCTATCACTAAATACTGCACCATGAAGTTGATGGAGAGAATGTGGTATGCAGGCAGAGAAGGGTATGAAAAGAGGATGCTAAAGGCTGAAGCAGATTGGAATTGGTACTGTAAACAAGCAGGGAACAGAGGACTAATGCCAAGTGGAATAGACCAATACCAAAACATGCTAGACCAGTCTCAATACTTAC
>JAGLZG010000152.1 GCA_023131705.1 Nanobdellota archaeon | reverse complement strand
ACGATAGTTGCAGTGATGCAGCAGGATGCGCTTATACATATAATACCGCCAGATGCGGATCAGAAACAGAGCTATGCTGGGATGAAAGCATAGCTGTCTGCTCAAGCGCATGTGATGGTGGCTCTTGCGCAGTCTGCACTCCTGAATGCCCTGAAGAGGAATTTTTAGCGCCAGAAGAAGAGATATCTGCAGAGGAAAAAGAAGGAATGTTTACCTGCATCAACATAACAAAAAAGATTAAAGACAATATTGCCCTTATGGCCAGTGAGATAGACAAAAGCATGATACCAAAAGGATATTCTATTATCATAGAGCCATTTAATCTTGACTGCTCTGGTGAATCAATGATGTTTACACTGGCAATCCCTGATAACTATATTGATGTTAAGGCATTAAAATGCAGGGCAGGAAAATGTCATGAAGAAAAAGTAGAATATGTAACAGAGCTTTGGTGCGGGGAAGATATAGAAAGCTTGGAGTATATCAAAGAGGTTAAAAGAAAAACAACAACGCTAAAGCCAGAAGTAATGCCGATAATGATAAAAGAGGTTAAGCTTAATATTACAGAGTTAAAGCAAAGCATAGAGTCTGGCGATAATAAGGTTAAGTTCTATGGCAAGGAATTTGAGGGATTGGCAAAGCTTAGCATGCCCTCTAAGGAAGTAGAAGAAGCTAAAAACCCCTATCTGAGGATTATAGGGACTCCTTTGGTTCTGGAGTTTGATAAAAAAGTGGAAAAAGGCGTAAACACAGAAATAACAATGCCTTATATCTTGTCAGATGGCTTTGAGGAAAGCAGCATAGCAGTATATGCAAAAAAAGGTGAAAAATGGGATTATATTGGCGGTGAGATAGATTATGAAAATAAGATTGTAAAGGCAGATGTTGAAAACATACACCAATATCTTAATGATGAAAACAAGGCTGTACTTGTGCTGATGGGCATATTATCCGGGTTTGGGTATAATTCAAGCCTTGATTTAGTGTATAATCCTGAAAAGAGTGCCAAAGATGCCCTGATTCTAGTGCATGGCATAGCATCATCTCCTGTTACTTATCAGCCTATAATAGATGATATTAGGCTGACAAAACAGCCTATTGCTGTTTATACATTTAGTTATCCTTTCTCAAACATGCTAAACAAAACATCAAAAGAGCTTTCAAACCTGCTTGAAGCAAAAACAGGTGAATATGATAATATCCATATAGTTGCCCATAGTTTAGGTGGTCTAATAGCTCAGCAGGCTTTGTATCATGCCCATGAACAAAAAAATGCCTATCTGGGCAAAGTGGGAAAGGTAATTCTTGTAGCAACCCCTAATGAAGGAAGCCCTGTTGCAGGAGTCTATAAAAATCTGTTTGTTAAAATGGTGAATGAAAAAACAGAGTATCCTTTGTTTAATATCAACAGCAGGGTTATGGATGACCTGGTTAAAGGTGTTATAACGCCAAGGATCCCTGGCGTTGATTATTATGTTATAGCAGGGACAAGGATTGATGAAGTTAACATGCTGTTTTTCAGAATTTCTGCAGAAAAGCTGTTTGGGGAATATGAAAAAGCAGACGGCATTATAACAACAAAAAGCGCGCAGCATGTTGGTGATGGCTATATAAATGATAAATGCTCAAATTACTGGGAAATAAACCTGACGCATGGTGAATTAGTGAGCCATCCTGTGGCAAGAAAGGTTATTGAAAACATAATTGCAAAAGACATCCTTAAGATAGAGACATTGCTTGGCAATAGCAGGTACTTTGAGTTAAATGTAAATGATTGTGATAGCAGAGATATATATGTGTTGATAGGCAAAGAGATTAGAAAAGAAGAGATAGAGGATGCAACATTCTGCAGGTGCGGAAATGGCTACTGCGGTGTAGGGGAAAATGCCTATAACTGCCC